>CALXAB010000024.1 GCA_944386175.1 uncultured Clostridia bacterium | reverse complement strand
TAAATGAAATAGTACAACATAGAGAAAATGGAATGAAAACATATTGTGGAAACCCAAACTCAATAGCAGACTCAATATTAGAATTATTGTATGACCATAAATTATGTGCAGACATAACCAGAAAAGCAAAAAATAAAGTTAGAAACGAATATAATTGGAGTAAAATAGCACAAGACACACACTTTACATATCAAAAAGCAATTTGTCAATCAATGGCAGAAAAACAAAAAAGACAAATCGAACAAGAACGAGCTAGAAAAACTAAAAAAGCTAAAAACACAGAAAACGAAATTACAAACTTACTTAGTTTCAAAAAGCGTCATGCTTACGCATAGGGTATAGGGGACGTTCCTCTAATCCCCAAAATTAGGGAACAAAGGGACGGACCTCCAAAAATGACTCCCCATTGGACAATCCCACATATCCTTAAATATATGATTTTTCAGTTCAATACATAATTCAAAAAATTCTAAATTAATTTTTTGGTACCCTTTCACTTAGTCCGAGCTAAAGCTCGACGTGAACATTACCCAAAAAATTAATAAAGAATTTCTAGAATTATTTCAATCACATTCAAAATCATATATTTAAGGATATGTGGGATTGTCCAATGGGGAGTCATTTTTGGAGGTCCGTCCCTTTGTTCCCTAATTTTGGGGATTAGAGGAACGTCCCCTAACTTGAATTTTATGAAAAATATGATATACTATAAAAGAAAAATAAGCATTAATAAAAAATATTATATAATAAACTAAATTCTACAAATTTAGCACAAAAAAGGTATATAATATAAGTAATATAAAACAAAAAAGCCAAATGAAAGGAAAATATAAATGGAAAAATTCAAATCAGGATTTGTTACACTAATAGGAAGAACAAATGTAGGAAAATCAACATTACTGAATTTACTAGTAGGCGAAAAAGTAGCAGCAATAGCTAACAAAGTTCAAACAACAAGAACAGCAATAAAAGGAATAGTTAATAGAGAAAATTCACAAATAATTTTTATAGACACACCAGGAATACATAAACCAAAAACAAAACTAAATGAAACTATGGTAGAAACATCATTTACAAGTATTGGAGATACAGATATAATATTATTTTTGATTGAAGCAACAAGTGAAGACATAGGAAGAGGAGATAGGATAATATTAGACAAAATAAAAGAAACTAATAAAAAAGCGATATTAATAATTAATAAAATAGACTTGATAAAAAGAGAAAAGCTACTAAAATTAATTGACATATATAGCAAAGAATATAATTTTGAAGCTGTAATTCCAATAGAAGCAACAAATCCTAAATATAAAAATATAATATTAGAAGAGATAGAAAAAAATTTAAATGAAGGTCCAGCATATTATGATACTGAAGAATATACAGATCAAACATTAAGACAATTAGCAGAAGAGACAATAAGAGAAAAAGCATTAAAATTATTGCAAGATGAAGTACCACATGGGATTTTTGTTGAAGTAGAAAAATTAAAAGAGAGAAAAAATAAGCAAGGTGAAAATATCTATGATATAGAAGCCACAATTTATTGCTTAAGAAACTCGCATAAAGGAATAATAATTGGAAAAAATGGCGAAATGTTAAAAAGAATAGGGCGAGCAGCAAGAATTGATATGGAGAAAAATTTTGGTGTAAAAGTAAACTTAAAAACATGGGTAAAAGTTAAAGAAGACTGGCAAGAAAATGATTTATTTGTTAATAAATTCAAAATAAAATAGAATAAAAATAGAGAAAATGCAAAAGATAAATTAAAGTGATAAACTTTAATAATCAAAGGAAGTGATATTATGATTAAAAAAATTGCTTGGAATACTTTTAAAAATACAGGAGATATAAACGCATTTTTAGAATTTAAGCAAATAGAAAATATACAAAAAAATATAGAAGAAATAGAGAAAATATCAAACGAAGAAAACAAAATAGAAAAATTAGGAAATTTTCAAGATGAAGAAATAAACATAGATATAAATTGACTTTGAGACTAAGTAACTTAAAGTTTCATATTGTTTCCTATATAATAAAAACACAGAATAAAGGATGGAACACAAATGGCATCAACAAAAGTAAATGGTATAATATTATCAGAGAATAACTTAGGAGATTTTGACAAAATGCTTACAATGTTAACACCAGGACAAGGAAAGATATCATGTGTAGCTAAAGGAGCACGTAGACCTAAAAGTGCTCTTTTAGCCGGGACACAGATATTTTGTTTTGGAGAATATTTGATGTATAAAGGAACAAATACATATCATATAAATTCAGTAGAAACAATAGAAGTATTTTACAATATAAGAACAGATTTAGATAAATTAAAGTATGCAATGCATATAAATAAAATAGTACAAGATGTAACACAGGAAAATCAAAATTGTTATAATATTTTACAATTATTATTAAACACATTATATACAATTTCTGAAACAGATAAAAATTTAGATTTAGTATTAGGCATCTTTAAATTACGTTTATTAAGTATATTGGGGTTTACACCAAAACTAACAGAATGTGTTAATTGTAAAGAAAAAGAAAATTTGAAATATTTTAGTTTAAGAGATAATGGGTTTAAGTGTGAAGCATGCAGTAGGCAAGATAAATCAACAATAGCAATTAATGAAAGTACATTAAATGCACTAAAATATACCATTATGGCACCAGCAAAAAAAATATATTCTTTTAATATAAAAGATGAATCATTAGAAGAATTCAAGTTAGTTACAAAATTATATTTTAATGAAAAATTAGAAAAAGAATATAAATTAGAAGAATTATTTTAATTATACTCACATTTTAATATAAAATGCGGAAACTTTGAAAAAAATGTTGAAAAAAAATAAAATTACATATATAATAAAAGTATATCATAAAATTTAACATGAAAGAGAAGGGAGCGATTTTTATGAAAATAAAAATAACAGGAAAGGAACTAAAGATAACAGAAGCAATAAACAATTATGTAGAAAAAAAATTAGACA
The DNA here is from genome assembly GCA_944386175.1 of uncultured Clostridia bacterium. Lineage (GTDB taxonomy): Bacteria > Bacillota > Clostridia > TANB77 > CAG-508 > CAG-269. Next base: position 23,640 of record CALXAB010000024.1, on the reverse strand, counting down.
GAATAGATAAATATTTTGAAGACGCAGAAGCAGAAGTTACTTTAAAAACTGAAAAAAATGAGCAAATAGCTGAAATATATGTAACAGCAAAAGGAGAAAAATATAGAGCAGTAACAGAAGACAAAGATATGTATGCTTCTATAGATAAAGATATAGATATATTAGAAGGTCAAATAAGAAAAGCAAAAACAAGAAAGGAAAAAATGATAAAAGATGCATCTTTAAAATCAATGGACATAGTAGAAGAAAAAATTTCAGAAATAAAAGATGAAATAGTAAAAACATCATATTATGATATAAAACCAATGACTCCAGAAGATGCAGTATTAAAATTAAAAGAAAAACCATCACATAATTTCTTAGTATTTATAAATGTAGAAACAGGAAAAGTAAATGCAATACATAAATTAAAAGATGGAAAAAATTATGGGTTAGTTGAACCAGAAGCATAAAGGAGACGTTCTTTGAGATTGTACTAGGGGACGTTCCTCTAATCCCGAAAATTAGGGAAAAAAGGGACGGACCTGTATTATATTAAATACAAGTCCGTCCCTTTTTTCCCTAATTTTCGGGATTAGAGGAACGTCCCCTAGGTCTAAAAAGGCAGGAAACCAAATCCTGCCTTTATGTATTTTATAAATAAAATATATAAAAACAAAACTTAATTTCCCGCACATTTAGTATATGATTAACTATCTCATTTGTTGTTCAGCTTGTTGAATTAATTTTTTAACCATATTTCCACCTATTCTACCAGCGTCTCTTGAAGATAAATCACCATTGTATCCATCTTTTAAAGTAACACCTACTTCACTAGGAGTTAAAAATATATTTAAGTTAGCTCTAAGAAAAAAGTGATGTAGAGATAACTTATGCAACCGAACAAAGTGAGGTTATAAACATTAAAAAATAAAAAAGCAATCGCCTAAAATACATAACTATACAGAAAATTATATAGTAATATATACAGAAAACTATACAGAAATTTAATCATTATTAAAATTATCCATAAGCCTATAAATTGTCAATAAAAAGTTGACAAAGCAAATGTTATCAGAGAATACAAACTGAAAGATTTTACAAAAAAGAGGAAAAACTTTCAATGCCACTGAAAGATTTTGTTGACAAAAACAAAAACTTTCAGTATAATATTGCTGAGGTGATAAAAGTATGATTTATAGAGAACATTATATTAGCAAAATTCGTGAATTTTACGATTCAGATTTAATAAAAATAATAACAGGAATTAGACGTTCTGGAAAATCAGTCATTCTAGAACAAGTAAAAGATGAAATAAAAAATAAAACTGATAATATAATAAGTTTGAATTTTGAAGATAAAAGGATTTTAAATACTATAAAAAATGGAGATTCTCTAATAGCTTATGTTGAGCAAAACAGAAAAAGAGGAAAATGTTATGTTTTTCTTGATGAAGTTCAAATGTTGGATGATTGGCAAAATGCTTGTAAAACTTTAAGGCTTTATGATATGTCAGTATTTATTACAGGTTCAAATTCAAAATTATTATCTAAAGAATTTACAAAAGAATTAAGTGGTAGATATGTGGCTTTTAAAATTAGACCCTTTATTTATAAAGAAATTCTAGAATATACGAAAGAACTAAAAAAAGAATGTTCTATAACAGATTATCTTATTTGGGGAGGCTTTCCTAAAAGATTTGAATTTAATACAAGCGAAGCTACAATACGTTATTTAAATGATTTAGACGATACAATAGTAATCAATGATTTGATAAACAGATATCATATAAAAAAAGAAAAACTATTTAAAGATTTAGTTAATTTTATTTTAAAATCTAATGGTAGAATAATATCAGCTAAATCTATTCATAAATATATTAAAAATAATCATGAAACTTGCTCTATTAATACCATTATAAAATATTTAAATTATCTAGAAGAAGCTTATATAATTGAAACTATAAAGCAATATTCAACAAAGGCTAAAAAAGAATTAGCATATTATTTTAAAATATATAATACAGATGTAGCTCTAAACTCAATTAGATGTACAGATAATCGTTATGATTTAACACATAATTTAGAAAACATTGTATATAATGAATTAGTTTATATGGATTATAATGTAACAGTATATAACAATAATGGAAAAGAAATTGATTTTTTAGCTCAAAAAGATAATAAAAAATATTATATTCAAGTTGCTTATAGTGTGGCTGAAGATAAGACATATGAAAGAGAATTTTCAGCATTTTCAAATATAGATAATTTATCTCAAAAGATTATTATAACAAATGATGATATAGATTATTCTACAAGTGCCATAAAACATATAAAGTTAAAAGATTTTCTATTAATGGAAAGTTTATAAAATATTGAAAATAGTGTAATATTTGGTTTAACGAAAATGTAAAACATATTTGAAGAAGTAGAATATAAAAAGCCGAAAAGTTGCTTAAAAACAGTATCAGCATTTAGTAATGAGATTTAAGAATACTAGATAAAAAATTGGTATTCTTTTTTTCTTTTAGATAAAGTTTTTACATACATAAGAAAAAGTTATAAAATCGATTTTTAGACGAAATAAATTAATATAAAAAAGAGTTTTACCTGAGAAATTATCTTTTGTGGATTTATCACCAATACTTCCAAGGCAAGAAAAGAAGTCTCAAAATATTCTTAAAACTAGAGATTTATCATTAATATCGGACAATATCAATGAAAGGTAAAAAATTGAAATAATATAAATGGAGTAGTATAATTATAATACTGGAGGAAATATGAATATGAAAACAAATAAATATAAAAATATCCAATTAACTCGGTCAAATTGAGGAAGCAAATTGCATAACTCATTCAGGAAAATTTCATGTGGATGATATTATTTCTACAATATTTATTAGCAAAATTAAAGAAAATATTGTATTGTCAAGAATTGCTACTGTGGCTGATAAATTCGATTTAAAAAATAAATTGGTTTATGATATAGGATTACGGAGAATTTGATCACCATCAAAAAAATAGAAATGGTCAAAGAGAGAATGGAATTTATTATTCGTCAATAGGATTATTATGGAAAAAATTTGGTAAAGACTATTTAAAACAATTAAAAGTTAAAAGTATAGATAAGACTTTTGAATATATGGATAAAGAATTAATTCAATATATTGATGCAACAGATAATATGCAACTAGAGTATTTAGAAAATAAAATAGTACCAGATTTTATAAAATTATGCAATCCTGAATGGAATGAAAATATATCAGAGGATAAGGCTTTTTTAAAAGCACTAAAGTTAGCAGATGAATTTTGGGAGATTTATATAAAACACGCTATTGCAGAAGTAGAAGCTATAGAAATAATATTAGAAAAAATTGAAAAATGCAAAGAAAAATATTTGATATTTGATGTAGAAATGCCTTACAGAAAGGCAATAAAATATATTAAGAATGATAAAGTAAAATATATAATTTTTAAATCAAGAAGGGAAGGCTTTGATATAAGAACCTTAATAAATTCATGTAAATTTAATGATGAAATAGTTCAAGCAACTGATATAAATATTGCAAGAAAATTAACAGGAATAAATGATTTAATATATGTTGATGTTCATGGTAAATTATGTTGTACAGAAACTTTAAAAAGTGCTATTCGACTTGTTAAATACAATGAAGGAGAAAACAAAAATGATTAATGATGAAATAGATATAAAAATAGATTATGAAAATAGTCAATTTTTAAAAGTACTAGAAGCAATCTCAAGTAGTAATATTTACAAAAGATATCTTCCTGAACTTAGTGAACAACATAAAATCAGTCATATTCAAAAAGTTTTGTTATTTTCACAGATTTTGGCACAAAATGAAAACTTAAATGAAGAACAAACTAAAATATTATTGGTTGCAGCAGCTTTTCATGATTGTGGAAGAGTAAAGGATAGGAATAATGGTAAACATGGAATACCAAGTGCTAAAATTGTTGGAAAATATTTCAAAGAACATGTTAATAATGATTATGATATTAAACAAGATGAAATTGGACTTGTTCAGGTAGCAATTGAATATCATGTTATAGAAGAAAATATTCAAGGAAAAATAGATGAGAGAAGATTAAAAGAAATTTGTCATAAATATGGCATTAATAATGAAGCATATGAAGAAGTAAAAAAAATTTCTGCAATATTAAAAGATGCTGATGCTTTAGATAGAACTCGTTTTGTTTCAGGAAGCAATATAAATCCAGCTTTTTTAAGGACTAAAACTGCTAAAAAAAGAACGATGATTGAATTTTCAAGAAAAATAAATGAGGAATATGCTAATCAAGTAATTAATATAAATTATCATGTTATGCAAAATATATCATATGAGAAAGTAAAGTTATTGCACACTATAAGACATATGTATAAAATTGAAAATAAAGGAAATCAGAAGGAAGAGATTGATATACCATTAAATGTAGTTAAAGCTATATTTAATAGTACGTTACCAAATGAAAAAAACTATAGTAAATGTGAAGAAGAGTTCGAAAGGTAACTTCAGCGACAACTTACAATAAATCAGTAGGAGCCAAATAGTCATTCATAGGGAGATGAGATGGAATGAATATGTATAATTATATAAATTAAATAAGTCAAGTAAAAGGATATGATAAAAATTCATATTCTTTTTTATTTTATATATAATTTGCAACATTTATAAAAAATTTTGAACTCTTAATAATAGAGATACATTTACCAATAAATGTATATATTCTGCTTGAGAGTGGAATAATAAGAGTGGTGATGCACATTGAATAATGGTAAACAAGGAGAGGAAAAAGACACAAAAGAAAAATACAAAATAAAAGACATATTTGCAAAAAATTCAGAAATAAATGTAAATGAAATCATAAAAAAATCTTTTCTAATAACCTTACAAACAAGAAATTTAAAATAATGTCAAAAATCGTCTAAAAATATAACAAAACTTAAGCCAAAATTCGCAATTTATGTTATAATATGTTTAGGCGATTGCTTAGAAGGAGAGGTCGAAAGATAATGGTCATCATGCGTCGTTACATTTCACTAAAAATTTAATCAACGTGCATATAGCACGTCTCATAAATTTTTAGCTCATGTGCCTAGCATTATAACCATTCTTTTTCGAACATATGAGTTACAGTGAAAGGGTGTGAACTATGAACTTACCAATAAGCAATCAAAAAACAAAAACATTCAAAGTTGGTCTTTATATAAGGTTATCAAGGGAAGATGGTGATAAAGAAGAAAGTTCTAGTATAACAAATCAAAGAGAAATACTAAAAAGATATGTAAATGAAAATGAAAACTTTTTCATAATCAAAGAATATGTAGATGATGGATGGACAGGTACAAATTTTAATAGACCAAGCTTCAAAGAAATGCTAAAAGATATAGAAAAAGGAATAATAGATACAGTAATCACAAAAGACTTATCAAGACTTGGAAGAGATTATATTGATACAGGATATTATTTACAAAGATATTTTCCAGAGCATCAAGTAAGATATATAGCATTACTAGACAATATAGATACAATAGAAGATGCAGGAATGAGTGATATAGCACCATTTAAAAGTATCATAAATGACATGTATGTAAAAGATATATCGAAAAAAATACGAAGTTCATTAACAGAAAGAAGAAAAGCAGGAAATTTTTTAGGAGTAACAGCACCATATGGATATTGCAAAGACCCAGAAAATAAATATCATTTAGTAGTAAACAAAAAAGAAGCAGAAATTGTAAAAAGAGTTTTTAATTTATATTTACAAGGAAATGGGCTAACAAAAATTGCACAAATCTTAACAAAAGATGGGGTTCCAGTACCAGGTGAGTCAAGAAATATAGGAAAAACAAGAAAAACAGTTTTATATAACAGTTGGAAACAAACAACAATTAGAAGAATATTAGAAAATAGAGTATATCTTGGTGATTTAGTGCAGTTTAAAAGAAAAAATGTAAATTATAAATCTAAAATAAGAATAAATGTACCAGAAGAAGGCAGAGTAATTTGTAAAGGAACACATGAATCTATAATAGAAAAAGAAGAGTTTGATAAAGTGCAAGAAATATTAAAAGGAAATAAATCATTTAAAGGAACCAAACACGATTATCTATTTAAAGGACTTTTATTTTGTGCAGAATGTGGAGCAAGATTAAATGTAACATATTCAAATTATGCTCTAAAAAAGTATGGAGAATATCGATACACTACAATATGTTATAGTTATTCAAGATTATATAGTAATATTTGTACAAGACATTCAAATAGTATTCCAGTATTAGAAGAATTGCTAATCAAACATATTAAAGGTGTATGCGAAAAATACATTTCAAAAGATTTACAAAATGAACTTGTAAAAATAGCAGAGCAAGAAAAAAGAAAAGAAAGACAAAAATTTGATTATGAACAAAGAATAAAAGAACTAGAACAAAAAATAGAAGATAATAGTTTATATATGAAAAACTTATATAAAGATAAAGTAAAAGGAATTGTATCAGAAGCGGATTATGTGGAATTAACACAAGAATTTGCAAAAGATAGAGATTCTTATATAAAAGAAAAATCGGAATTAGAAAAATTATTAAATCAAAAAGATACAAAAAAAGAAGATATAAATAAATTAGAAAAACTGGCAAAAGAATTTATATCTTTGGAAAAACCTACAAAACAACTATTAAATGAGTTAATCGAAAAAATTACAATATCAGAAAATCATGAAATTACAATTTATTATAAATTTAGTGAATTAAATGAAGTAGCTTAAGATGTAAAGTTAAAATATATTTTTAACAGCCACATCACTAGCTACTTCATATTTGAATTTATCTAAAGCTGACATAGCTTCTGGAACTAATTTTTTATTACTATTGTTTGCCATGTTTTTCACCTCCTGTATATATACATCTTAGAAAAAAACTATTGCTTTTTCTAATACTAGCATTTGCAAATGAAAGAAAAAATAAACATGAAATTTTTGGAAAAAATAAATTTGATTTTTAAAAACAATAAATGTATAATAATTTAGAAAAAAGAAGAAAAAAGGCAATGGACAAAAACAAAATAATAATCAGAACAATAACAAATATAAAGAGGAGTGAAAAAAGATATGTATAAAATAGTAACTATAGATTTAGATGGAACAATGTTAAACACTTATGGCATTGTTACAGAAAAAACAAAAGAAGTAATAAGAAAAACAATAGAAAAAGGAATAGATGTAGTAATAGCATCAGGAAGACCAATAGACTCAATAAAAGCAATTGCAAAAGAAATAGGGAGTAAAAAATATTTTATAGCAGGAAATGGAGCTCTTATATATGATATCCAAAAAGACGAGATAATATATGAAAAATATATGAAAAAAGAAAAAGTTTTAGAAATAATAAAAATATGTGAAGAAAATAGTATATCATATAATGTATATACAGATAAAACAATATTAGCAAAAGCATTAAAATATAATGTTTTATACTATTATAAAGAAAACTTAAAAAAAGAAGAAAGCAAAAAAACCAATATTAGTATAGTTGATAATATGTATGAATATGTAAAAAATATGCAAGAAGAAAAATTTTTAAAAATAACAATATGTGATGAAAATAAAAGTGTATTTTCTTCTATAATTAGAAAACTAAAAGAAATAAAAGAAATAGAAGTATTAGAAGTATCACATATGTCAAGAAAAACAATAAAACAAGGAAGTGAAGACATACCAATAGAATATTATTACACTGAAATCTCATTAGAAAATGTAGATAAATGGAATGCTATATCACATTTAATAGATAAATTAAGTATAGATAAATCAGAAGTAATAGCAATTGGAGATAATATAAATGATAAAAAAATGATAGAAAATGCCGGATTAGGAATAGCAATGCAAGGTTCAACACCGCTGGTAACTGAAGTTGCAAATTATATTACAGACACCAATAATAATGATGGTGTTGCAAAAGTATTAGAAAAATTTTGTTTAAATTAGTATTATATATTATTATAAAATAGCATATAAAAAATATTACAAAAATATTACAAAAATATGAAGTTTTAATTACAGCAATCCATTTGATTGATTTTAAAATCCAATTGAGTTAAAATAAAATAGATAGATATTTGTAAAAAAACACATAAAAATATATATTAAGGGAGGAATTTGTAATGGCAACAAATCCAATGCAAAGAAAAGCAAGAAATTCATTTTTATTAGGAATGTTAGTAATGCTATTAATAGCAGGGCTAATTATAGCATTTTTATTTATTCAATTAATGAATAAAACAAAAAAAGAGCAAGAAGAATTAAAAGCAAGTGTGAATGTATATGTATTAAATCAGAATGTAAAATCAGGTCAAATTATAACAACAGATATGTTAGATACACAAACAGTTAATAGAAACTTAGTACCAAGCAATGCAACAAGCGATTTAACTGTAATAGAAAATTATGCGTTACAAGATAAAGAAGGTAATGATATTTATACAAAAACAGAAAATAATGAACAATCATTATATATAAGAAGAGAAAATAGAGAATATCAATTACAAAAAGAAGAAGAAACAGACAACTATTACATAACTAGAAATAATAATAAAGAATATATAGAATTAAATAGTGTTCCACTAGTTGCAAAAGTGGATATGAAAGCAAATACAGTAATAACAACAGATTTAATTGCAAAAAGCGATAATCCAACAACAGATGATTTAAGACAACAAGAATATAATATGTTAGTATTGCCAGTTGATTTGCAAACAGGAGACTATGTTGATATAAGAATTCAATTCCCATCAGGTCAGGACTTTATTGTAGTATCAAAAAAAGAAGTGGAAATACCACAAATTGCAGGAGTTGACTCACCAGATACAATAAAAGTAGATTTAACAGAAGATGAAATATTACATATGAGCTGTGCTATAGTAGAAGGTTACAGAGTAAATGGATCAAAATTATATGTAACAAAATATACAGAAGCAGGAATACAAGAAGCCTCTACACCAACATTCCCAGTAAATAGAGAAACATCAGAATTAATTTCAAACAATCCAAATATAGTAGAAGAAATAAAACAAGAAATAAATGCAAGATATAATAACAATGGAAGTATTGGCATAAGAAATGATTATATTAATAGTGTTATAAATGCAACAGGAGAAGAAGGAAATTCAAATTTAAGAACAAAAATGGAAGAAAGTATAACAAATTCTCAAAACTCAAGAAGAGAATACTTAGAGTCATTAGCAGGAGGAACAACAAGTACAACAGAATAAAAATAAAGGAGATATAACATGAAAAAAATAGGATTTATAGGAGCGTATGACAAGGTAGACTTAATAATATATATTGCTAAAATATTAACTGTATTAGGTAAAAAAGTTTTGGTTATAGATTCTACAGTTAACCAAAAAGCAAGATATGTCGTACCTGTTATAAATCCTACAGTTAAGTATATTACTGAATTTGAAGAAATTGATATAGCAGTTGGATTTAACAATTTTGAAGAAATAAAACAATATTTAAGTATTTCAGATGGAGGAAATCTAGACTATGATTTTGTATTAATAGATATAGATAGTGGAAAAGGATTTAATGAATATGGTATGTCAGACTCACAAAAGAATTATTTTGTTACATCATTTGATGCATATTCATTAAAAAAAGGACTTGAAATATTTGTAGGACTAAAAAAAGCAATAAGCCTATCAAAAATATTATATTCAAAAGAAGTATTAAAAGAAGAAGATGATTATTTAAATTTCTTATCACTAGGATATAAGATAATATGGAGTGAATATAGAATATATTTCCCAATAGAAAATGGAGATTTAAGTGTTATATATGAAAACCAAAGAGTATCAAAAATAAAATTCAAAAAATTAAGTGTACAATATAAAGATAGTTTAGCATATATAGCAGAAGAAATACTAGCAAATGTAAGTGAAAATAGCATAAGGAGAGCTATCAAAATGATAGAAAAAGGAGTATAAAATGTCAATAATAACATTTTGGAATAATGGAAAAGAAGAAACAGGAAAAACATTATCAATAGTGGCAATAGCAACATATATGGCTATAGAACATAATTATAAAACATTAATAGTATCAACAGGATATAAAAAGCAAAGATTAATAAATTGCTTTTTTGAACAAAAAAAGCCTAAAAAAAATATGGGGATATTTGGACCTAATACAAATATTGCAATGGAAGACGGAATAGAAGGTCTAGCCAAAATAATGAAAAGTAATAAAATATCTCCAGAAAGTATAACAAATTACACTAAAGTAGTATATAGTGATAGATTAGAAATATTACCATCTTTTAATGGAAGTACTTATGAGTATGAAGAATTAAGAAATATGTATCCTGATATCATCAATTTAGCAAATAATTATTATGACTTAATACTTGTAGATTTAGATATGGAGGTACAAGAAAAAATAACAGAAGCGATATTAAATAACTCAAATTTAATAGTAGCAACATTAAGTCAAAGGCTTTCAAGTATAAATAGATTTTTAGAATATAGAGAAAAAAATAAAATATTCAAAGAAAAAAAGACATTAATACTAATAGGAAGATATGACAAATATTCAAAATATTCAGTGAAAAATATTTCTAGATATATGAAAGAAAAAAATCGTGTATCAACAATTCCTTATAATACTCTATTTTTTGAAGCTTCAGAAGAAGCACAAGTACCAGATTTATTTTGGAGGCTAAAAAAAATAGATGCAGAAGATAGAAATGCAATTTTTATAGAAGAAGTTAAAAGAACAGTTGATAATATTATATATAGACTAAAAGATTTACAAACTAATATGTAAGGAGGAAATCTGATGACAATAACAAATATAATATTAATACTAGTAGTATTAATAGTTGCTGGTTATCTAGTATATTTCATTATAAAAAAGAAAAAAGATGCAGAAGTAGAAGAAACAGTAGACTTAAATGATGATAAAACATATACTATAGAAATGATGACAGAATTTGTTAAAAAAAGACTAGATGAAATAACCAAAATAAATCTATATGATATTGGTTTATCAGAAGAAGAACTAAAAAGAAGAAAAAATAAGAAATATGAGTTAAAAAAAGCTTTAAAAGGATGTACATATGGAGATGTTAATGACAAGAAATATGTCAAAGAATTAATATTTGACTTATTAGCAAAAGAATATGGAGTTAACGAATCTAATGTATCAAAAGCTATAGCCTTTGACATACCATCTCTTTTAACAGCACAAGATAAATTCGATATTTTAATTTATGCATATAAAAAAGAATTTGGTTATGAAGCCCTTACAGAACTTATAAAAAAATATGATTTAGCAGAATTAAAATATGTAGAAGGAGAAACAAAACCATCATATGTAATAACAAGCAATGAAATAGAAGACATCTACGAGAAAGAAAATATAGTACTATCTTTTTCAGACAAACTAAGTGTAGTAGTACAAAGAATATATCAACACTATAAAGGATATAGCAGTATTGATGAAGTAAGAGACATGAATATAGACGGTGTTTCTGGTGGTGTATCTGGATTACCAGAAAGTTTTTTAAGCCAAGTAGCGCAGATTGACGGAGATTACTTAAATCAAATAGAAGAACATAAAGTTCCAAGAGCATGTGACAGTATATGGATATTTTTCCAAGGTAAATCAATTAGACTAGCATTTTTATCATTTGGAACAGAAGCAGAACTAAAAAGAGTGTGTCAAAACATATATAAATATAATAATCCAGGACAATTATCAGATACAAATGGTTATAAAATAAATGAAATGAAAGACGGTTCTCGTGTTGTTGTTGTAAGACCAAGCTTTTCAGAAACATGGGCATTTTTCGTAAGAAAATTTGACGTAAAACGTGCAACACTTGAACAATTAGTTACACTTCCAGGAAAAGAAGATGCAATTGACTTACTAAAATTCTTAGTAAAAGGAGCAAGAATTGTATCAATAACAGGTGAACAAGGTTCAGGTAAAACAACATTATTAATGGGAATGATAGAAAATATATATGAAACAATGAACATAAGGGTTCAAGAAACAGCATTCGAATTACACTTAAGAAAAATATACCCAACAAGAAATATATTAACATTTAGAGAAACAGATACAATTTCAGGACAAGAAGGACTTGATGTTCAAAAGAAAACAGATGGTTCTGTTAACATCATCGGTGAGGTTGCAACAGACCCTGTAGCTTCTTGGATGATACAAGCAGCACAAGTCGCATCAAAATTCACATTATTTACTCACCACGCAAAAACATTTCCAAACTTAGTAACAGCACTTAGAAACTCAATGTTAAGAACAGGTGTGTTTACAGATGAAAAAACAGCAGAAGAACAGGTTGTACAAGTATTAAACTTTGATGTACACCAAGTAAAAGACTTTAGAGGAAGAAGATATATAGAAAGAATAACAGAATGTATTCCAGTAGAAAGTAAAAATGAATATACATTTGATCACAGAAAAGAAAAAACATTAGAAGGAAAATTTGACAAATTTTTTGATAATGCAACACATTATTTTACAAAATCAACAGACAAACAATTATATACATATAGGAATATATTAGAATTCGTTGATGGGGAATATGTAATAACAAATCCAATATCAGAAGAAAACGTAAAAGAAATGAGAAACAATATGGATGAATCGGATATAGAAGCATTTGATAATTTTCTAGAAAAACATTGGCCAAATGCATACAAAAAATTTAATTATGATTTAGATAAAACAGAAGAAACAGTATCAACACCAAAAAGAAGAGGAAGAAAACCAAAAACACAAGTTTAAAAGATAACAAAACCTTGAAAAAATTTAAGCACTAGTTCATAAAGAAAGGGGAAAGTTCCTTAATCTAATAAGGAATACCATGGAGCAAAGGAGCAACCCCTGTCAAACTAGTAAAAAAGGAGGTGCTAAAACAAGTGGATAATAACACAATCTTTTTACTGATGGGAATAGCTGGAGGAGCATTTATATTAATCCTTATTGCATATGTAATTATAACTAAAAAAATGAAAGGCTCAGAATATAAAAAGATACAAAAACTACAAAGTGGAACAAGAGAAAAAAGTTTTTCAACAGAAGTGTTATATCAAAAGTTGTATCTTACATATATAAGAATACCATTTATAAAAAGATATATTTTAAAATTAAGAAGAAGATTAGAAATAATAAATGTAGATGATGAATATAACACAAGAAAAGTTTCAGCAAAAATTTTAACAAAAGCACTTGTAATATTAGTACCATTAATAATTATTACAATTTTTATTACATATACAAATTATTTATTAATGTTTATTTTATTAATATTTGAACTATTTATGGTAGATACATTAATAGATGGCTCAGTAGATAAAATAGATAATAAGATATTAAAAGAGCAGATAGATTTTTTCTCTGAAATTAGACATGCATATCATGAATATAACATGGTTGAAGAAGCTATATATCAGGTTTCACAAGATGATGAAAAAAGTATTTCTAGACAAGGAGAAAAAATATATGAAATATTAATATCAGATGATCCAGAAACTGAATTAGAAAAATATTATGATATAGCACCAAATAGTTTCTTAAAAGAATTTGCAGGAATATCATATTTAACAAAGGAATTTGGAGATAGAAAAGTAAATGGAGCATCACTATATTTAAAAAACATTGATAATATATCACAAGAAATGCAATTAGAGATTTTAAAAAGAGATAAACTAAATTATGTATTCCAAAGTTTATCAGTAATATCAATAGCACCAGTATTATTATTAGAACCATTAAAAAATTGGGCAGTAAGCAATTTTTCTTTTACAGCTGATTGGTACGAAGGTAAAATTGGAATGATAGTACAAATACTAATTTTAATATTAACATTTGTATCATATATACTAGTCAGAAAACTAAAAGATAATGGATCAACAGGAATAAATGCAAAAAATACAGAAAATCCATGGCAAGCTAAATTATATAAAAATAAATTCATAAAGAAATTTGTAGATTTATTTATACCAAAAGAAGGAACAAAAGAATATAGAAAAGTAACACAATTGTTAAAAGATGCAGCGTCACATTTAAAATTAGAATGGTTATATATAAACAGAATAAGCATGGCAATAGTAACATGTATAGCATCAGTTATAATATTTAATCAATTACATGCAGTAGCAGTAAATTATGTCTATACAGAACCGACCACAGACTATAATATAATAGGTGGATTATCTGAAAAAGATCAAATGAAAGCAATGGAAGTTACCGAAAGGGACAATATTTTCTTAGATAGATTTAAAGGACAAATGGATATAACAGTTGATGAAATAAATGTAGCTCTTATAAAATCAACGGAATTTGAAGATGAAGGCGAAGATGAAATTTATGAAGCAGCAGAAAGAATTTTTGGAAAATTGCAAGTTATAAATAGTGAATACATACAATGGTTTGAAATTTTATTAGCATTAGTATTTGCAGTGGTAGCATATATAGCACCAATTTGGATTTTAATGTTCCAAGTAAAAATGAGACAACTAGAAATGGAAGATGAAGTAATGCAATTCCAGACAATTATACTTATGCTTATGAGAATAGAAAGAGTCAGTGTAGAAATAATATTAGAATGGCTAGAAAGATATTCAAATATATTCAAATCACCAATTACAAAATGTGTTAATAACTATGAAGCAGGAGCGTGGGAAGCACTAGAACAAATGAAAGAAGAAGTTTCATATATGCCTTTAATACGTATTATAGAAAGTTTACAAGCAGCAGTAGAAAGAATACCAATAGTAGATGCATTTGATGAATTAGACTCAGAAAGGGACTACTACAGAGAAAAAAGAAAAGAATCAAATGAAAGACTTATAAAGAGAAAAGGAATGATTGGAAAATTTATAGGATTTGCTCCAATGGTATGTATGTTTGTTGGATATTTAATAATACCACTAGTATTTATAGGATTAACAAGTATGTCAAGCTCATTTGCTACAATGACTTCAATGAATTAGGAGGAATATATGGAAAATGCATCAAAAGCCTTATTAATGGCTGGAGGAATATTAATTGCATTAATGATAATAGGGGCATTAGTATTACTAGGTAATAATTTATCTAGCTATAAAACTAATGAAGAAGCTTTAGAAAAACAATCACAAATAGTAGAATTTAACAATCAGTTTGAACCATATAATAAAGACGATTTAAATTTAATGGAATTAAAAAGTTTATTTAATAAAATAGAGAGTAATAATCAAATAAATCCAGAATATAAGATAACAACTAATATTGAGAATGCTTATCCAGATATAAAGAAAGATTTTAAACAAATTTCACAAGAGGAAAAACAAACAAGAATGTTTTCTTGTGAATCAATAGGATATGATGGAGAAGGAAGAATAAACAATATGCAATTTAGAAAGATTAAATAAAAAATATCCATAATTAAAGGAGGGAAAAATAAATGGAAAATGCATCAAAAGCTTTAATTATGGCAGGAGGAATTTTAATAGGAGTATTAATTCTAACATTGGCAGTATATCTTTTTATAACATTTGGACAAAGCTCTAGTGAAATACGTGCAAGAATATTTGATAATCAATTAACACAATATAATGCACAATATACTATATATTTAGGAAGAGATGATATTACTATATATGAAATAATTTCAGTAGCAAATTTAGCGAATAACAACAATAAAAAATATAAAGATTATTCAAACTTTGAAGAAAATTATAAAGTTATAGTTAACTTTCCAGGATATCCTAATTTACAAGATGAAATAGAAAATAAATCTCAAGAATTATTAAACGGATTTACTAGCATAGATGCAAATCAAGTTTCTAATGAAAATAATAGGTCTTATCTGACAACAACATTTAGATGTACAAAAATAGAGTATCACGACAAAACAACAGGTCAGGTTAGTAAAATAACATTTGATAAAAATTAAATAATAGCAAAATATTGAAAAAAGTAGAATATAGTGTTATAATGTAATTATTAGGAGTAAAAATGAAAAAAATAGCAATATTTTTCTTTATAGTTATAGCAATAGTTGCTACAATAGCTTATTTATATATGAATTATAATTATAATTTAAAAACAGCCCAGAGAGAAAATTTAGAATTTGAAGTGTTTACAAACAAGGAAATCAATGGTTTAGATATAACAACAATTATAAATAAAGCTATTGATAAAAACAAAAAAAATCAGATAGAGAAAGACAATAAAGGAAAATATATAGATAATGGAAATAATTCAATAAATATAGATATAAAATTTATAGATGATGATGTTACTTACAATATGGAGATGTTTTATAATAATGGAATGCAAAATTTTGTTTACTACTATGGTGATATAAAATTTAAATGTAGTGAAGTTGAATATCATAAAAATACAAAAAAAATTAAATACATGAAATTTGAACAAACTACATCATAAAGAAGTCATTAAAATTTAACTATAAAAAATAGTTAATAAACATAAGAATATATATTAAAAATACGAAGGGAGAGATTTATATGGAGAATGCATCAAAAGCATTAATTATTGCAGGAGCTATATTATTAGCTATATTATTGATATCATTAGGTATATTAATATTTAGTCAAGCACAAGACACAGTTAATAACAGTGGTATGTCACAAGCTGAAATAACAGCATTTAATAACAAATTTCTAAAATATGAAGGAACACAAAAAGGTTCAGTTGCAAAGTCATTAGTAAATGAGGTAATAGCAAGTAATGCAGACGAAACAACTCCAGATATTAGTGTCAATATTAATGGCTCAGAGGTTAATCCAATAACAACATCAGGTATTGATACTAAAAAAGAATATACAATTACCATATCAGATTACAGTGAAGAAGGATATGTTTCAGAGATTACTATAAAATAATAATAAAATCATGATATTATAGGAGGAATAGCATGGAGAATGTAGTTGATGCATTAAAAATGGCTGGTTCAGTACTATTATTTGTAATAGGACTATCTGTTGCTATTCTTGCCTTTTCACAAGCTCGAGAAGCAATAGATTCTGTGTTAAAATATTCTGATAGAGAATCTTTTACTATGCAAGATGAAGATGTTAGAAAAATATTCTATTATTTAAGTAAAGACGATACAAATAGATATATTGGAATGGAAACGATAATTCCTTCAATATATAGGGCTGTTAAAGAAAATTATAAAATAGTATTTGAATTTGCAGATGATTATTATTTATATACAGATAATGAAGGAAACGAGATAAAAGAAATAAACACTGAAAATATGTCAGATCCAAAAGAATTTATAGAAGGAATCCTATATAGAAATTCGAACAATGATTTTAATGAAATTGAGTTTACAAGAAAATTTGGAATATTAAGATTACCAACTGAAAATTTATTTAATTATTTAACTACGAAGCAAAAAACATATAAGATACAAGAATCACTAGGTGTATACATACAAGGAGAATTACAAACATCAGACGAAAACCAATCAGGTGATGGAAATTATACAAGTGATGATGTGCCTAATCAAAATAAATATCAGAAGAGAATTATAACATATACCTTTAAACTAAAAGATTAATTATTGATTAGGAATTAATTGCAAAACGGATTGAAACAAAGTATAAAGTTGTAAATCCATAAGAAAGGAAGGATAATATGAGTGATACATTAATAGTTATAATTGCAATAGGCGTAGCAGCAGTTTTAATATTTGTATTTCCACTAATGACAATGGCAGATAGAACTGATGATGTTTCTCAATTAGTAGCACAATCTGCTTTAACTAGTTTTGTTGATAAAGTAGCTTCAACAGGAAAAATAAGCCAAGAGGATATAGATGATTTAGATCAAAAACTTGCATCTACGGGTAATCTTTATGAAGTAGAAATGGAAATCCAAGTGAAAGATGAAAATTTAGGTAAAAAGGTTTCTCAGGCACGAGCAGATAAAATTGGTGAAAATGTATATTATACAGTATATACAGCAGATATAGAAGGAGAGATTAAAGATAATAGAATATACTATTTAAAGGAAGGCGATATTTTTACAGCAAGTTATAAAAATACGAATCAAACAATAGGAGATATGCTAAATAATTTCTTCTATATAGTTTCAGGAAATAATAATTATGCGAATTCAGGAGAAAAAACAGCTATGTGTACTGCAAATGGCAATTAAATAAAAGGGGAATAGCTTGTAATTCAATTACAAGCTATTTGAGTATAAAATCTGTAAATTAGTGAAAAACTAAAGAAAGGTAATTTTATGAAAATATCAGGTTTAGCAGTATTGTCAATAATAATAATATTGCCAATGGCAATATTATTAAATAGTTATGCAAGTAATCAAATGAAAACTATAGAATTACAAGTAGCATATGACTCAAAACTGCAAAGTTCAACATATGATGCAATAAAAGCATTTCAATTAAATATGGCAAATAGTACTACATCAGATATAGCAGATTCTAAAATTAGAGATATAGAAGCATCTATAACTACTTTTTATAATTCACTAGCAGGTAATTTTAAAATGTCTGGTTATGGAGAAAATGTTTTAAGAAATTATGTACCAGCAATAGTATATACGCTATATGACGGATATTATATTTATTCTGAATATGATAATAAATTAGATGAAAGTATATCAAGTAATCTTGAAGAAAATGCTACTTATTCGAATGGACAAGAAATATATGGATTAAAGCCATATATATATTATAGCTGTAGATATAAACGAGGTTCAGATGATTTTGTTATAACATATTCATTAGATAGCTATATTACTATACAAGGTATGATAAATGGCAAGCCGGTTGATGATTCTGGATATTTATTATCAGGAGTACAATATAATGAAAGTGCAAATACATATACATATAGAGGAATAACAATAGGAGTAGAAGATGGAAGAAATGAAGGCTTAAGTCAAAAAGTATATATGCCAAATGTTACTGAAAAAGAAAAAAATAAAGAAACTGGTGAGGAAAAAGAGGTAAGTATCTATAATCCAAGAGAAATTGAAGTGGAACAATCAATAGATGTGCAAGGTAATTTGGCAGGTTGGATTGTAAAATATCCATACAAAAAGATAAATGGTGCAAAATATTATGTATATACAGATTCAAATACAGGTCAAGAAAAAGTATTTTCAATGATAAATGATGAATTATTGATGCAACAAGATAGAGCTACAGAAGAAATATTTAATAATGATAATGCAATAAAATACTATCAAGAAGCATTCGATTTTAAAAACAGAATTATAAATGATTATAAGTTACTTGACTTAACTACAGGAGATGCAGTAGATGCAAATGGAGAAAAATACAAAGAGGATAATAATCCTTTTCCTATAGAGAGAAATATATTTGGAGAATTAGATAATACATCAGATATATTTATAGAAGATGAGAATTCAGATTTTAATGCACATAGAATAGAAGTAATAAAAAATTCAATTGAATCTAATCTAATTGTTGCAATTTCAAATTATAATAAAGTTTCAACCTCAGATGTAAATTTTGCAATGCCAAAATTAGAAGACTATGAATGGGAACAACTAACAGAAAATATATCAATGATTACATTTATGCAAGGATTAAATATAGGTGGAAAAGTATATAATGGACATGCTATAGTACAAAATGATATTAATGAAGATTTTGTTTCAGAAAATTCAATATACTTATTAGATACTGAAAACAAAGAATATCATAATTTTACTAGTGATGAAGTATTAAAAAATGTAAATTTAGACACAGCAATAGGATTGTTTAATGTAGATTTTGAAAGAAGAACAGCACTTGCAAGATATAGAGATAAATCTGGAATAGATTTAACATATGAAACAACGATATATTATTATCCAAGAGAAGATCAAGCATCGTATAACTCAGTAATAAGCCAAAAATCTGTTGATTCAAGTCAATCAATTTCAGAATTAATGAAAGAATATGCTAAAAAAGGAGAAACAACGAAAGAAGGAAAATTGGCAAAATTATATTACACAGCATTAGGAAGAGAACGATATGGTCAATATAGAGTAGCTAGAGATATAGAAAGTTTAAACACGTAAATTCAAATTAATGTATATAAAAAAATAAAAAGTTAATACTAATAATAGCAAAAAATTATTTTATACAATAGGAAACAATATGAAACTTTAAGTTACTTAGGCTCAAAGTGAAAATAAACAATTTCTATTTTCAAAAGAAATATTGTATAAAAAATGCTTCGCACAACGGATGCACACAATAGAAATAGCCATAAAAATAATATTTTTAAATGTAAAAATGGAGGTTAATTGTGAAAAAAAATTTACTAAAGCTATTATTAGTATTTTTTTTGATTGTAGTTTATTCATATTTTCTATCAATAGAATCAATTCCAGACAAATTAGTAATATTTGAAGGAGAAAATATAAACATAAAAAAAATATTCGGCATAAACATAAAAGAAGAAAACGAAGACATATTAGAAACAAGTTCAAATAGTGAAATAACTGGAGAGGTAGGAAAAAAGAACTTGGAAGTTAGTTTATTTGACAAAATATCAATAAAAACAGTAGAAGTAAATACATTACCAAAAACTACAGTAATTCCAGTAGGAAATATAGCAGGACTAAAATTATATACTAATGGTGTATTAGTAGTTGGAATGTCAGAAATAGAAGGAAAAGACAATAAAAAATACAAACCATATGAAAACAGTCAAATACAAGAAGGAGATACAATAATACAAATAAATGAAAATATAATAAATTCAACCCAAGACTTAATAGAAGAAGTTAACAAATCAGAAGGTGAAAATGTAAATATTAAATATATACATGGAGAAGAAACAAAAGAATGTAGTATAGAGCCAGTAAAATCATATGATAATCAATATAAATTGGGTCTTTGGGTTAGAGACAGTGCAGCAGGAGTAGGGACAGTAACTTTTTATGAACCAGAAACAAAAAGTTTTGGAGCTTTAGGTCATGGAATTACAGATATAGACACACAACAATTAATAAATATAGCTTCAGGAGAATTTGTAACAACAAGAATATTAGATATAGAAAAAGGAGAATCAGGAATACCAGGAAGAATACAAGGGACAGTCGAAAATCAAGAAAATATAGGTACAATCTATAAAAATACTAAATTTGGTATATATGGTATAGTTGATAATTTATCAAGTTTAAATATAGATAGTTCAAAGGAAATGGAATTAGCTCTAAGAGATGAAATACAAACAGGAAAAGCAACAATATTGTGCAGTCTAGATAATAGAAATGTGCAAGAATATGAGATTGAAATAGAAAAGATATTTAAAGAAAATAATTATGATAATAAAAGCATGAAAATAAAAATAACTGATCCAAGATTGATTGAAAAAACAGGGGGAATTATACAAGGAATGAGTGGATCACCTATTATACAAAATGGAAAATTTGTAGGGGCAGTTACACATGTTCTTGTAAATGATCCAACTCAAGGTTATGGTATTTTTGGAGATATTATGTTAAAACAAATAAAACAAATAGAATAGCTTTAAAAACTATTCTATATATTTTTATTTATATATTTTTCAGCATTTTTTATCATAATTTTAGCTGTTTCTATATTAATATTATTTTACAAGTAAAGGACCAATTTGTGTAACAGTACCAGCACCCAAAGTAATTACAATATCATTTTCCTGAACATTATCTTTAACAAACTTCACACATTCATCAAAATTCTGAATATAAAGAGCATTTTTACCAAGAGAAACGATTTTATCAACCAAATCCTTAGAAGTTATATTATAAGTATTATTCTCTCTAGCAGCATAAATATCCAAAACAATAATATTATCAAAATTAAGTAGAGCTTTAGCAAAATCCTCTAATAAATTTTTAGTTCTACTATAAGTATGAGGTTGGAAAATAACCCAAGACTTATTATATTTCTTATTCATAAGAGACTTTGCAGTAGCAACTATTTCAGTTGGATGATGACCATAATCATCATATACACTTGCAATATTATTAATTTTGCCCTTAAATTCAAATCTTCTATGAGCACCTGTAAATTTTAATAAAGCAGTTTTAATATATTTTTTATCAATATTATATGCATCACATAAAGCAATACAAGATAAAGAATTTAAAACATTATGCATTCCAGGGACAGACAATTTAATTCTATCATAAAACTCATCATTATGGTAAACATCAAATTCAGGAAAACCATCATTATCAAAAACAATATTTACAGCAAAGAAGTCCGTCTTTTTATTAGTTATACCATATGTGATTTTTTTAGCATTTGTATATTGTAATAAATCTAGACAGTTAGAATCATCACCATTTGTAATTAAAAAACCATCATCAGGCAACAATTTTACATATTTAATAAATGCTTTTTTAATATTGTCAAAAGTCTTAAAATAATCTAAATGGTCATTATCAATATTTAATATAATTTCAGCTTTAGGACTAAATTTTAGAAAACTTTCAACATATTCACAAGCTTCAATTATAAAATGTTCACTACTTCCTACTAAATAATTACCATCAATTTGCTTTAAATAAGCACCAACTTGAATACTGGGATTTTCCAAAGCTTCTAAAAAGCATAAAGAGACCATAGATGTAGTAGTAGTCTTACCATGTGTTCCAGAAACACATATAGTATCTTTAAAACATCTAGTTATCTCACCTAGAAAATCAGCTCTTTCAATTGTAGGAATATTCAATTTATGTGCTTCAATAATTTCTGGATCATCTGATTTAATTGCAGCAGAATATACAATAACATCAGAATTTGCCACGTCAGCTAAACTATGACCAATTGTTACTTTAATTCCTTTTTGAATTAATTTTTCTGTATTTTCAGAATTGGAACTATCAGAACCAGTAATGTGAAAGCCCCAATCTTTTAAGATAACAGCAATTCCACTCATACTAACTCCGCCAATTCCTATCATATGTATATTTTTATATTTTTTTAAATTATCTATATTTGGCATTAAAACACCCTCCTCATGTATAACAGATAGATTATATAATTATATACCCTAAATTTCAATACTTTTTTGAATATTTTAAATAAAATTATCATTATTTAATAATTTTATTATAAAAAATATATATTTAATTAAATTTTAGCTTATAAATAAATTTTTAATAAGACATCATATAATAACATATAAATATTATAAAATATGAGCAAATAAATATATTATTAATATAGAATATATTTTATAATATAGTAAATAATAAAAATAAGAATGATATATTAAATTATGTACAAATTATAAAAAAGTTACTAATTTAAAAAATTATTATAAAACTGTTTTTATAAATTTTAATTGATAATTTAACTATATTATCAGCAATAAAACATAAGAAATGTTAAAGAAATAATAACATTAATAATAAAAAATAAATAATAAAATAAAATTTAATTTTTTTGTAAAAAAAAGAAGGAAAAAGAGTTTTTATGAAGAATAATATAATTGTACATAATAAATATGTACAATTATTAAAAACTTAAGGAAGGCAGGTGCGCACACAATGCAAATAACAGATGTACGTTTAAGAAAAGTAAATTCAGAGAACAGAATGAAAGCTGTTGCTTCTGTAACATTCG
>CALXAB010000023.1 GCA_944386175.1 uncultured Clostridia bacterium | reverse complement strand
TACTCAGATTACATAACTATTATTTTTGTACATTCTTATTTTTGATTTTTTGTTCATTCATATATTGACATTTATACCTATCCACCACTCCAAGTTATATGTGTTATTCCCATATTTATTAGTTTCATTAGTATTTCTTTATTTTCTTCGTATGTTAGATCTGCAATATTCAAAAAGCTATGACAATATTTACATTTTTGATTACACTTTGTGGTAATCAGCCAACATACTTCTTCCCTCTCCATTTTTTACATCCTTTCGCTATTTTTAATAGTACATTGATTATATAACCATTTTTAATGTTTGTCTATAAGTAGAGGGCAAGTAAAAACTTGACAGCCGTCAAGTTTTTACTTGACGGCTATTTTTATTCCTAAATATTTATTTATAAAAGTTTTATCTGCTCTTGTTAATTGATCTTTTAGATATATTAAATTTAAACTTGAAGTTGGCAATTTTATTGGTACTTTTACCTCAAATACTTCTTTGTTTTCTAGTTCTTTTCTTACTGCGTCTTTTAAAACATATCCTATCCCCATATCTCTTTTTACTGCATTTACTTTTAATTCTGTAATATCTATTTCCGTTTTTGAATTGATATTTATTCCATTTTCTTTTAATACACTCATCAATTTTTTACTCGTAGATGTGTAACCTAACCCCAGTATAAAGTTATAATTTTCCAATTCTTTTAATTCCTTTATTTCCAATGGCTTATTAGAAATAAATATATTGTCTATATCTTTTATTTTTTCTTTAATAATTTGTGAATTATAATTCTCTAATTTTGTTGTATCTATCGCAAAATCAATTTTGTGTTCTTCCAATAATCTTATAAGTTCTTTACCATTTGGTGCTGTTATTAGTTTGACTTTAAGTCCTTTATGCTCTTTTCTTACCTTTTCTATAAACGGCATTAAATAAAATGCAGAAATATGTGAAAGTGATCCTATCGTTATTTCTCCTGTGTCTAAATCATTTTTCAATACTACTAATTTTTCTCCTACTTCTATCAAATCAATAGCTTGTTCTACATTTTTAAATAATATTTCTCCTTCTTTTGTTAATTTAACACCATTGCTACTTCTATGAAATAACTTTGTATCAAGTGCAGTTTCTAATTTTTTGATATTGTCTGTTACCGCTTATTTAGTAACAAACATTTTATTACTTGCACCTGTATAACTTTTTGCTTTTGCAACTTCATAAAAATATTTATACCATTCTAAACTTGCATTAAGCATTTTTCTCACTCCCTACGCAATTATTATACCACATTATGTTAATAATGTAAAGTTTTTCAGTATTTTCAGTGCGTTAGGATAATATTTTATTATTTATATTCTTTTAATTTTTCCTCTAATAGCTTAAAATTACAACATACTTTTTTTAGAAACTTATTTTTTTGACTTCTATTATATGTCGCTAATGCTTTTTCTTTAATTTCTTGTATATGTTTATTGCAAAAATGATATTGACTAATTAAAATCTGCTTATATTTTTCACTTTCTTTATTTATATCAAATTTTATAAGTTCTGTGTCTTCTACTGGAATCATATTATTAAAACCTAGCATACCATATTTACCGTTATGTATTTTAAAAATAAATATATTATTTTTTAGTTTTTGGTGTGAAGGTCTTGGGTGTTCTAAAGGTACAAAATAATTAAATTCATTTACTTTTAACACAATTCCTAAATATGCCCTTCTTTCAGTATATTCATCTTCTCTTTGTTCATTATATTGCACTCTTTTATCAAACTGATAAAGGTATTTTATATAATTTATATCAATTCTGTATAATTTTAATTTATTCAATGCAAATCTCTCCTAAAAAAATATTGAGTAGGAACTTTCGCCCCTACTCTTTTAAATACCCTATTTTATGCTACCAATAGCGAATGGCTAGGGATCTCCTCTTTACATATACCCTACTTCAATACCATTTGCTAGTATTAGGCTAGGGGTTTCCTCTTCACGTTACCCTACTTATTAGGCTAGGGATTTCCTCTTGTAATATTTTGCATATTACTCTATTAGTATATTCATTATACTACAAAATCATACTAAAGTCAATCAACAAATATGAATATTTTTCGCTATTCTTAACCTTTTTTTACATTCTTTTTTCTAATTTGATAAAAGTTTTCGGCAAAATTTTTAACATAAGTTATAAATTCTTCTCTGTCATTTTCTTCTAATTTATTTATAGCTTTCAATGTTTCTTTTAATACTATATTATTTTCATTTCTTTTAAGTTCTTCATCGTCTGACAATAAATAGTCTATACTTATATCAAGTTCATTTGCAATTTTTATCAACATAACTAGACTTGGGTGTCTTTTATTTCTTTCTAAATTAGAAATATAGTTTGCGGAACTGTCTACTTTTTCAGCTAGTTCTTCTTGGCTCATATTTATTTTTTGCCTTTTTTCTGCTATTCTTTTTCCAATTTTAGCATAGTCCACTGATATGTCCCCCTCTGTATAATTTTATATAAATTATACAAGGGTTTATTAAATTTTATAATGTCCTAGCTACGCCTTTTACTGTTGCAGGCAGTCCAAGTATGTAGTAAAAAAAATAATCATATAGTTATTAGCAATTCCTAAAATTTAAACATCCTTTGTTTTGTAAATCACAAAAATTATTTTTGGATAACAAACTTGTTATTTTTTAAACATATTTTTATCTCATTAAATACTTTATTTATCTCTTTATTTTCTCTTTTTAAATCTCTTAAAACATTCTGTAAATTATTATAAGCAAATTTTTTTAACACTTTCCCTTTTTTAAAGTTATATAATACAATCCTCATTACATTATTTTGTGTATAATGCTTTTTTACTATTTTATAAATCTCTTTCTTATAATTTTTAATATCTTTCTTTGAAAGATTATTTATTTTTTTATCTCATTTAATATAGTTTCAAAATGGAATTTCTTTTCGTCTAAATTATTCTTTATTAAATATTTAATCAATATGGCTACATATTTTACATCTTGTCTATCTACAACTAATTCTATATTATCTGCTAGTATATTATTTATACATAATTCACTTACATATAATTGATTATTGTTTCCCTTCATATAGTTTACTGGCAAATAATGTAGAAATTCATTTATATAGTTACAACTTTTAGTAAAAAATATGTAATCATAATCTTCATAAATAGAATTTATCTTTTCTATTAAAATCTCATCATCAAAATTTTTTATTATTATATCCAATTTATAATTAGAACTTCTTATTTTAGGAATGGCTATTTTATCTTCTGCTATTACTAATATTCTGTCATCAGCCATTAAATCACTCCTATTATGCTTTTTGTAAAACTATCTTGTTTGCGTTTTCTCCATATTCAACTAACTTGTCATTTTCCTTTATATCTAGTTCATCACGTAGTTCTATTGGTAGAACTATTCTCAAAAGTTCGTCTACACATCTAACATAATGACCATTTAATTTTTTAACATTTAATATGCAGTTGCCGTTGTAGCATATTTTTTCTTCTACGATATTATTGATTTCATCTTTATCAATTACTTTTAACACAATATTTCCGTTTTCTGTGTAGATCTCAAATTTTTCCTTTTCTACAATATTAAATTTTTCTTTTAATGATAGAAATATATTAACTCTTCCTAATCTATCAACAGTTACATTTACATTTTTTTGACAAATACTATCCATAATTTTTCTCCTTTTCTCTTTTATTTTTTAGTATAAATTATGGCTTTTCCTATGTTCCTTTTTACATTTTAAATTACAATTATTATTTCTTATAGCCATTAGTTTCATTTTATTTTTCTATATCTCCTCCTTTTTCTTTTATTTTCATATTTCTTATATTGTCTGCCACTTTTATCTTTCATTTTTAATAATTATCAACTATTAACAAAATATGAATACAACTATAATAGTTGTTTTGTCATTTTTTGTCAATACATTCCAGTAGTCAAAATCGTTCTATATGTTGTTACTGTAAATACAAAAAACTTTTTGACATTTTTCTTTGTTTTTAGACAAAATAATAGAGAACTAACACAATGTAATTCTCTATTATATCTTATTTATTAGAATTTAAAACATTATAAATTGCTATATTAACCAACTTATATATTGACACCCCATATTTATCTTTCAATTTTTCTAATTCTTTATAAGAACTTTCTCTTATTGCAAAATTATGTGATTCAACAATTTCATTCTCATTCTTCTCATAAATATTTACATTTCCACTTTTTATAAGCTCTATAATTGCTACATTAACCATTTTGTTAATTGATGTATCATACACTTCTGTAAGTTCCATTAACTTTTCATATAATGAATTGTCTATTTCAATTCTCCTTTTTAATAACTTGTCTTTCTTTAAAAAATAATTATCAAAAATATTCATTTACACACCACCTTTGGTTTTATTATTATTACTATTATACTTTCCAAAAGCAATGTTTTTAATTCCAATGCAGTAGTCTTTTTGACTACTACATTGTTCTTTTTTTTGTTATACTATCTCTCAATAGTTGCAAAAAAAGACTGATTACTAAAAAATAATCAGTCTTTTGTGATTTAATAATAATCACATTTTAAAGGAATATACATATTTTATAGAATTTCCAAAATATGTACTTTGACTATGTTTCCCTCTCCAAGTTTACATTCGCCTAAAAAACCTTCTTTTTGCATAAATATTTTATTACCTATTGGTGAATTTAATGTAACTACGCCTTCTTGATGTGAAGGTAATGCCTGAAGTTTTAATGTTGTTACTTCAATGTCCCCTTCGCCATAATCCAATTCAAGTTTTACCAAACTTCCTACCTGAACTATATCAGTATGATGTGTTTCCTCAACGATTTCGGCATTTGCTAAAACTCTATTAAGATCCTCTATCTGCTTTATTATACCTCTTTCCTGAATTTCAGCCTGTTCAAACCCAAAGTTGTCATGCCTACTATCTCCATCAGCTTGAATTATTGCTATTGCCTTTTCCTTCCGTACCTCCTTTAATTGTTCTTGTAATGCCTCTAGT
This sequence comes from uncultured Clostridia bacterium, assembly GCA_944386175.1. Taxonomy (GTDB): domain Bacteria; phylum Bacillota; class Clostridia; order TANB77; family CAG-508; genus CAG-269. The sequence continues at coordinate 22,208 of CALXAB010000023.1, read as the reverse complement.
TCCATTTTTTTAATTTCGTAAGCTTCTTGAGTTAATAACATATCCTTTCTTCCTTTCTTTAAATTTATATAATACAATATTGTATTATCAGTAATAAAGTAAATTAATGTTCTGGCTCATTTTGGTCTAGTTCTTTTTTTAATCTTTCTTTTATTTTTAATATTCCAAAATCTTTTATTGACATAGTTGCTATTTTAACTGCTTTTTGTAAAGCTATTTCTTTGGAATATCCATTAGCTAATAAATTCATAAATACACCATTTAGGCAGTCTCCTGCACCTGTTTTATCTGTAACATTTTCTATTACTTTCGAATATATTCTTTTGTTTTTTCCACATTCTTGTAATATACAACCTGTTTTTCCAAGTTTAATTATCTTTGTTTTTGCATTACAATTTAATAAATCATCAAATTCTTTATCTATAAATGCAATATCTACTAAATCAAATACTCCTTTGGTTTCTTCTAAATCTGCGTATTGTTCAATTGTATCTGTACCAATAATTGCATTAGGGTTATTTTCTTTTAATTTTCTTATTATATCTAATTGTACTGTTGGTGGCATTGTTGCTATATAAAAATATTTTGCAGATAAATATTCTGGTGGTATATCTTCAAATTTCGTTGCTAAATTCTCATTATATTCTGCTCTGGTTTCTCTTTCTTGCCTATCTCTTGTCCTCAATATATTATAAAATCTTGTTGTCCTTTCATTTTTTCTTTGATGTAGCCCTTTTAAATCAATATTAAAATGTTTTAATCTACTAACATCTATATCTTCTCCTGCATTGCTAACTAATCCTACTCTAAAAAATATACTTGCTGGTACACTAGCATATACACTAGATCCTCCATAATTTGTTCTTACTTCACTTCTTCCATCTTCATAATAGAATTTGTTTGTGTCATAAGAAATATCGCCAATAATGATTAAGTTTGGTGTTTCAATATTCATCTTATTTACTATATTTTGATCCATCTATATATAATTCATCTGCCCCACTTATGTTATATGTATTTATAGCATCTTCTGGTGTATCTACTATTGGCTCACTAGCAACATTAAAAGATGTATTCATTAGAATTGGTGGTTTCCCTTTTTCTTTTAACTTTAAGAGTATATCATAGATTATTGGATTGTCAGCTCTTGTAACAGTTTGCACTCTTGTTGTTCCGTCAAAATGAACAATGGCTGGTGCTTTTTCTTTAGTTATATCCTTTGCTTTAGCACAAAAAGTCATATATGGAGAACTATATTTCTGTTCAAAGTATTCTGATATATATTCCTCTGGTATCATTGCAGCGACAGGGCGATATGGCTCTCTTTTCTTGATTTTTTCACTAATTTTTACCCTCATTTCCACACTATCTGGTAAACCTATAAAACTTCTATGTCCTAAAGCCCTTGCTCCTATTTCACTTCTTCCTTGAAACCAAGCAACTACTTTATGGTTTAATATATCTTCTATCACATTTTCATCATATTTTTCAATCTTTTCTTTTCCTCTTCCCAAAAATGGATAATCAACTTTTATATTTGGATACCTATATAGTATAGCTCCAAGTGATTGTCCACCATCAGTAGATATTGGACTAACATACACATTATCAAATATTTTTTCATCAATTAGTTTAGAATTTAGTGAAATATTTAATGAGCAACCACCTGACATACATATATTTCTTGAAAATTGGTTATGTTTTTTTAATTTTTCCACATTAGTTTCAACAAAATAATTATGTGCTGTATAAGCAATATTTTGTTTATTTTTGTCTTCCCAAGCCTTATCATAGTAATCTTTCAAATTAAATAGTTTTAATAAATGTTTACAACCATCTACATATAATTTATTGAGTTCTTTTTCGTTTTCTTTTATTGTTTTCATAACATTTTCGTCAAATTTTCCTAAAGAACTTAATCCCATAAATTTTCCAACTGCTGAAGTGTGTGCTCTATCAAAGTCAGGTTCTAAAACTAATTGTGCCATAGTTCCATAAAATTGTCCAGTGCAATTGCTATTATTTAAGTCTTCTGCTAACCATATTTTATTATTTTCTTTATAATATACTTTTGTTGTTCCTTCTTCACTTCCACCATCTGATACAAAAATGACACATTTGTCAAATTTCTTTGGAAGTACAACTCCTATATGATTTTCGTGATGATTAGTTAAAATAACATTAAATTCTTTTCCTAATATGCAAGCCTTAGTACCATTATATAAATTTTGCCACTCTGTAACTAGGACTTCTGTTACATCATCAATAGTTTTTCCTATATATTTTAGACCTATATCTACTAGATAATCTACTTCTTCCGTATTTTTAAATTTTTTATGTTTCTCCCTAAAAATTCTTTCTGCTTCTAAGTGTATTAAAACTTTTTCTTCATTAGCAAGTGTTATGCAAGAATCATGAAAGCAAAATGAAATTGATAAAATCAACTTATTATCGTTCTTCATTTTCAAACTCCCTTCTATTTTTTATATTAACCTTTTTTTCTATCTCAGATACTATATCTGATATACTCTTTTCTTCAGTATCTATTATAAAATATGGCATTTTAAATTTTTCAGCAAATTTAATCATTTTCTTATATTCATCTGTTCTAATGTTTATGTCGCTTAAATCTTTATCTTCTCTGTTTCTATCATAAATTCTTTTTAATCTTACTTCTGGCGAAGCATATAATATAATACTTACATCTGGCACTCCAATAAGTTTTACCAACGTTTTAAAAATTTCTACATTTTCTCTTGTTCCGTTTTGTTGAAAATTCGACAAAATATGTCTATCTACCACTATATTCTCATTTTGACTTGCAGTATATATATTACCTAAAGGACAAAGCCAAGCTCTTAATATGTCATTACCACTGTGCAAGAAAATCTCATCTTCTTTTGCTTGAAAGAATTTATAGATTTCACTTTCTCGATCTTCTATGCCAAATAATTTATGTATTGCATTTCCTACATATCTAAAATTATTTTTCTCTGCTAATTTTTTAGCTATGGTAGTTTTTCCTACTCCATCCATACCTTCTATTGCTATTTTCATATTTCCTCCAATAATAACTTTAAAATTTATAATCTTTAGTGTGTTTTCAATTTCTTTTGTTATTATTGGTATTTTATTTTACATATCAATATCTAAAAAAGCATATTTTGAATCTTTAAAACTTTTTATATCTTCTATAATTGCTTTTCCCTTTTGGGAAGCATTTTCTATTCTTATTGGTCTTCCGTCTATAAGAACTAATGGGTTAGTATATCTTTTTTTCGTTTTTATTGATATACAATATTTCCCCTCTACTTTAGTTTCACTTCTTCCTATTTCTCTTGCATTTTCAAAAATTGCAAAAGCATTTGCTATTTTTTCATTAGGACATTTTCTTATTTTATCTACAATTTCTTCTTCTGAATATTTATACAAATCATCTTCTGTAATATATTTTAAATCTGCCATTTTTCTTAATATATCAGTCCAAAATTGCATTATCATATTATTTTCATTATTTCCAGAAAATAAATGCCACATTATATTTGCCCTTTCTATGTACTCTTCAGCAATTTTTAAGTCTTTAAAACCTAATTCGTCTATTGATTCTTCATTTTTTAAAATTGTCAAATTGTCATAAATTCTTTTAATGGTTTCTAAAGAAAAAGCATTTTGTGTAACAAGTCCATCACTTAATGTATATTCTAATCTATCTGCTGATAATCTAGGACTATCATTATCCGCTATTGGATAAATGTGATAGTCTTCTATTTCTTCAACTTTTATATTATCTCTCTTTAATAACTTCATTATATCTTCGGAATTTTTTATTATTTTTTCTGTAAGGTTTTCTGTAGTTTCTTGTTTTTCATAATCTCCGTGTAAAAAGTCAACAACGTGGCTAAAAGAAGGTGTAGCTATATCGTGATATAAGCCTGCTATTGTTTGTTTTTTATTCTTCGTAAAATTCCATATTATTAATGCTACTCCTATACTATGTTCATATCTTGTATGAAAAAAATTATATGGAATTAGTTTAGTATGTTCACAAGCTGATACCATACTTATACCCTTTAGCCTTTGCATTTCTTTTACATTTGCATATTCTATTAAAAAGCTTGGTATTTCTTTTGATAGAATATGAAAGTATTTTTCTATTTCTTTATTATATATTCCCAAATCCATATGTTTACCTCCAACTTTTATTTTAATATTTTTTCTAATTATACTATATTATTTACTTTCAAACAAGGTATATTATACCCTGTTTGAAAGTTTGTTAGATTTAGAAGTAAACACATCTCAAATGTTGTTTGCAAGTTTCACTAGATACTCTCAACTTAGCTAACTTCATCTTAAGCTCCAGAATATCTAATTTTCCTTCTTGTATTTCTTCCCAGAAATCAATATTTTCTGTTCCTAATCTACAAAGAAGAAAAGTTGCATTGTAATTTACATATAAATCGTGATTTTTTCTGCAATATGCAACAGGATTATCATAAAGAATTGCTTTAGAACAAGTGCATTGAGTCAAGAAAATTTCCTTTTCTGCTTTCTCATAGCATTCTGTTCTACTTTCAGTCGGTTTATAAATATAACCTAAATTCTGTAATTCTTTTCTTAATGTTTCAATATTTACACAGTCCTCTAAAGTATTTGGAAATAATTCCGTACACTTTATCGTTGCATTTATCTCTTCCGCAAATGAAATTAATTCTTGTAATTCTTGTAAAGACCATTTTTGATTTTTACAAGGTGTTACATTTAATCTAATTTCAATTTCTGGATAAAGATTCCTAATTACTTTAAGATTTTCTTTCACAATGAATAGTTTTCTTTCCTCTCTATTAGTAATTTGACTATACATTTCTGGATTAAGAGTGTGTATTGAAACATTTAACCGCTTTACATACTTCATTGAAGTCAAGTGTGAATGAAGTAACGAACCATTTGTTACAATAGTAATATTAGCTCCTCTTTCATTCAGTTTTTGCAATAAGGTATCAAGATCTTTAAAAAGTAACGGTTCTCCTCCTGATAATGTTACACCATTCCATTTTTCCATTTTAGAATAAATATCATAAAGTGTAACATAGTTATCCACACTTAATTGATGTCTCCGTATTACCTCACTTGCACCTTCACTATAGCAGAAATAGCAACCATAATTACAAGCTTTTGTTACTAAAAATCTAATATCATTCTTCATTTTTTTACCTCCTACAGTCGTTAAAAGGAAAACATAAACAGAAGTATTTACTTTTCTAACAATTTTATTATACCACTTTAAAGTTTTTATGTCAATTATTATGATTTATTTTTTATTGTATAATTATTGTTTTTTTATTGTATTTAAGTAGTTAAATAAAACTGGTTTAAATTGTTATAATAAATAATATAAAGGAGTGAATAATATATGTCAATTTTCAGTAATTTTCCTCCAAAAGAGAAATTAGTAAGTAGAACTTATGAAGTCGATTTAACATTATATGAAAAATTGGAACATTTAAGTACAACAACTTATGATGTATCAATAAATAAATTAGTGAATACTTGTATAGAACATCTTTTAAATACAAAAAAAGTGGATTTATATAGAAGAAGTAAAAATGAAATTTCTGTTTTTCGTACATTTCTTATAAGGAAAAGTCTTTTGGAAGGATTAAATAAATTAAAAACGGAATATAATATTTCTTTAACTAAATTAGTAAATATAGCAATTTATAATGCATTGATTGATGAAGGAATATTAAAATAATTTATTAAATGTAAAAATTTTTTTGTTGAATTTATAATCTTTTTGAATTTTAAAGTCTATGATATAAAATGAAAAATAAGAAGTAATATAATAACTACTTCTTATTTTTTGAATATAATATTTTTCAATAATTTTATTTTAAAATTTTTAATAAGCAGGTGTTCCATATCCCAAAATAACACTACTATTTATGTTATAACTTTTTTCCTTACACATATCGCCACTTGAATTACCTTCTATTGTATAAACAGTTCCATCTTCGGTTTTTTCCACTATCCCTGTGTGATCTGCAACATTATCTCCTTCCCAGTCAAAAAAGATTATATCTCCTCCGTTTTGGAGAATAGCCTCCGTCTTGCCATAATCCAATGGTTTTAAAAAAAGGAACTCCTTCTTGATTTACACTAGCAAACTTTGGAATAATACCTGCTTGTATATAACCGCATTGTTTGGCACACCAAGAAACAAAACACGCACACCATTCAACTCTTGAACTAAAGCCGTACCAACTCCAATATGGTTGACCGCCTTTATTTCCTACTTGGCTTTTTGCTACTTCAACAATATCTTGACTTCCTGCTGAAGATCCATATATAACACTATTCCATAAGTTCGCATATTCTTCACTCGTTAATTCTGCTACTTGTAGTCTTTGTTTTTCAGTAAAGTTATATTTATTCATCATTTCTTCTACACTCGTGTTACTAATATCAATATACAAAACTTTTCTTTTGGCTTTTTCTGTTTTTTTATTTTCATTTTCGTCAATAGTTTCTATTTCCTTTTCTACTTCTTCCACTCTATAATTTATTTTGTTCATTTCCCAAAATATATTTTTTAACTTTTCTATTTTTTTATCGTCTAATGTTATAACTTCTGTTTGTTCTTCTCCACCACTTATTTCAACCGTATATATTGCTAGTATATCTTTCCATTCTGCCCTATTAGAATTTATTTCGTATTCATTGTGTTCATTAGTATTTTGAATTTCTGTTATTTTGTTGCTAAATTCCATATTTATTTCTGCTATAACAGAACTCATTGTTTGGTCGCCTACATCTTCTTCACTTGAAAAGAATATTCCATAAACAGAACAACAGATTAGGGCAATTAGTGCAATTACAACTATGATAATAACTGATACCCAGCCACCTGCTACAATTAAAGCTATAAGCCCTTTTATTGCTAAAATTATTGCTTTTATTGTTGCAATAGTTACTTTTATTGCTACCTTTATTGCTTGAACTGTCGCTTTTGCCGTTGCTCTTGCAAGTTGCACAGCTCTTTTGGTTGCCTCTTTTGTTGCTTTTGCTGTAATTTTTGCAGTATTTTTTGCCGTTTTATATGCTACTTTCCCTGTCTTTTTAGCCGTTTTTATTGTTCTTTTCGTATTTTTTATTGTAGCTTTTGTTGTTTTTTGTGCTGTTTTTATTGCTCTTTTTTCTACTTTCTTTTTTATTTTTTGTGTAACTTTTTGGACATTTTTAGCTGTTTCTTTGGCTGATTTTTTTCCATATTTATTAAAGGAGTCTATTCCTTTGTGAAAAATAATACTTGTACCTTGACTGATCTTATCTCCCCCATATTCTGTAGCTGTATTTTCTTCTACATTATAATTGGTTTTGTCTTTTATTGTTACTGCACTATCTTTTAATTTCTTTGTAAAATTAGTTGCTTTGTCAAACTTTTTTATTGTTCCTTGTTTTCTTTCCTTTATTTTTATATCTGCCAAAATACCACCACCTTATTTTTATATTATTTTTCTTGCTACTACTACTAATCTTCCATTATTTTGTGAATATTCACAAGTAGAAAGTGTAAGTAGTTTATCTCCATATTTTGCTATTTTTTGTGTATCATATAAAGAGAGTTCTTTGCATTTATTTATAAATGTTTCAAACTCTCTTTCATTTTTTAAGTCATAATATTGATAATACTTAAATCCTTTGTCATTATATACTGTTGTTTTAAATACTGATATTATTTCGTATTCTTCCCTTTCATTATATAGTTTTCACTTGTAGACAATTCTTTGACTACATAAGATTTTTGATATAAATTCTTGAATTCGACTATACCTGCACTATTGGTTGTAGCCCTTGCAACTTCTGTTCCATCTGTTGTATATAGTCCAAAAGTTACATTTGCAATAGGTTCAAATGTTTCATCATCAGTTTTAATTATTTGTAATTTTCCTGTATTTGTCTTAATACTTAAATCCGTTCTTCCTGTTGTATCTCCAAAAGGATCGTATGTTAGAAGGTAATCCTGTGTACCTGGAATTCGTGTTGCACCATAGAATACTGGATAGGTTTTTGATTTTCCTTTAACATTTATAACTGCGTTAATATCACTTGATAATTTATCTTTTGGAATTTGTACTTTAAAATTCTCATTTCCAGAAAAAGTTGTCTTGTCATTTCCTGATAAATCAGTTATTCTGCTCCCATCTGGTAAACCTGCTGTTGCTGTTATTGTATATTGGCTTGTTTCTACTGGTGCATTTATTCTATATTCTTGTGAATAATAATTTCCGTCCTCATAAAAATTATTCACTTTTTCTACTGTGATATTTGTATTAGCAGGTGTTTGACTTCCATTTCTACCAATATCAACTAATCTTGCTACTGCATTTTTTATTGCAACTCCTCTGCTATCTCCTCCTTTATAATAACTTTCAACATCTGTCCCATAAATTATTGAATAAATCGCTTGTTTCGTTGCAACAAATGCATCAAACTTATTAGCAACCCCAAGTGATTCTGGGCTTTGATATGGATAACCGTTAACAGCTACTCGCCATATTCGTACGTCATCAATTAATTTTGTAATATCTACTGTATATTCTGGTGTTCCATTTTGTCCAACACCAGGCACCCCTTTATCTAAACAATACGCGGGATATTGTACTCCATTTTCTTCATAGAACACAAATGTTGTTATAATATAACTCCAAGTATTTGCATTGCTGTCCCAAAATTGAAGGTGGTATCCACAATCGCCACCATTTTTCAGATCTGCTGTTTGTATTTCTGTTGCATTTACTATGTTTGGTAAAATATTAGTAAATACAGAGAATACTGTTAATAATAGCATTAAAAATGCTACACTTTTCTTTATTTTAACTTTCATAATTTTTAAAACCTCCTTGTTTTAGACATAAAAAAAGACACTCTTTTACAAGTGCCTGTCTGCCGTCTTTATTTTTATAATATATAACATTCAGTCATTATCAACTGACCATTTGAATAATAATCTTCTGCATAAATTCTAATTGTACCAAAAGAATATTTTATACTATTTTTTACTCTTGATTCTGTAAATGTAAATTGATTTGTTAGTTCTTTAATACTACTATCTACAACTATTTTATAGCCGTATTTTTTCATATCTTCTGTTACATTATTTTCAATAGTCGCCTTTATTTTTTGTATCATACTATCATTTTTTATATACTTTGTTTCCTTTTTGTTTTCAGTTTGTTGTTCATCACTTTCATTTTGCTTTTCTGTATTTTGAACTCTATTTACATTTGCATTAGAAGTATTTATTTCTTTTGTTTGGTTTTGTTCTACTTTTTTAATCTCTTTATTAGACTTTGTGCTTGTACTATTATTTTTTTCATTTGTTGTTTGTGTTACTTTATTCTCTTGTTTTTCTTCATTTTTTTCTATTTGTGTTTTATCTTCAATTTCCGCTGTACTTTTTTGTTTTTGTTCATTTTCATTTTGTGGTTCTTGTACTAAATTTTCTGTGGTGTTGTTTTGACTTTGCTGTTCTGTCTGTTGTTCCTCATTAGTCATATCTATTATTTTTTCTCCTTCGTCATTTACTATTCCAAAATAACTTCCATACCCAATACATAAAATTATAATTAACTTAAATAAATTCTTCATAATCAATTCCCCCTAATCTTTTATTTACTCTAATTTTATTAGCATTTGCTTTTTGTTTCAATTATGCGATTTTTTATTTTATATAATTTTATATATTCTTTTTCAGTTAGTATATTAAGTATAAGGGGTTAGGTTGTAGGGAAGGGGGAAAATAATTTGTATATACATTTTTATTTTTGTATTACGCTATCTTGTATATGCTTTTGCATTTCTTTCTTTTATCCATTGTTTTTGGTAATTTTGTAATAATTTCTCTATTACATCTTGCATTTGTTCTATACTATAACCTTTTGGAAAATAAGTTTTTACTTTATCTACTTTAAATCTTATTTGCTCTTTTTGATTTGGTTTTTCTTCTTCTAAAATATTATTTATCTCATCTGCTGTTAATTCCCCTTTCTCACTCAACTTTCTCATTCTAATTGCTTGAGCGTGTGAAGGTGTTACTTGTAAACAGTCTATTGTATCTAATAGTTCCATTTGTTCTTCTTTTGTTAAATAAGATATTTCAACAGCAGGGGACATTGCCATTTTGTTTTTATCCTTTTCTTTTAAATGATGATTATCAACTAGTTGTAATAATTCTGGAATAAGATATGTTAGTCTTATATATCTATATACTGTATATCTACTCTCCCCATTTTCTCCACCTATTATTTCTGCACTGTCCAACTTTGTCGCAAATTGCGACGAAGTTAAATCACTTCTTCTTCCTTGTTTTTTAATTGCTTCTAGTTTCATCTTATAGGCAAAAGCTCTTTCTGATGGAAGTATATCTTCTCTTTGCAAATTAGTATCTACCATAATTATTGTAGCTTCTTCGTCTGTTAAATTCCTTACTATACAAGGCATTTCCATTATTCCTGCTAATTGACAAGCTCTTTTTCTTCTATGTCCAGAAACTATTTCATAACCACCTTTATCTATTGGTCTTATTATAGCAGGTACTAATACTCCGTGTTTTTTCACACTTTCAACCGTTTCAAACATTTTTTCATCATCTCTTACTTTAAAAGGGTGGTTTTTAAAACCTATTGTTTTATTTAACGGAATGTTCTGTACTTTCTCTAATTGTGCATCATCTCTTTCTTCTTGCGAAGATAAAAAGTCATCTAATGTAATCTTTGGTAGGTTCATTTTTTCTTCTTTCTTTGACATTTTCTTCTAACACCTCCTTCGCAAATTGCATATAGGCTGTTGCTACTCTACTATTTTTATCATATTCAAAAATACTTTTACCTCTTGAAGTGGACTCTGCTGTTTTTATTGCTACCGGAATCTGAGTATCATATATTTTTACTATTTTTCCATAATTTTCTTCTAACTCTCGCTTTACTTGTACTGGTAATTTTGTTCGTCTGTCTACAAGAGTCATTAGTATTCCTCCAACTTCTAACTCTTTGTTGATATGTTTTTTTACTTTTGCTATTGTTCCTAATAAATTTCCCATACCCTTTGCAGATAAATATTGTGGTTGAACTGGGATAATTACTTCATCTGCCATTGATAAAGCATTTGTAGTAATCATTGATAATGACGGCATACAGTCCACTATTATATAATCATAATATTCCTTTGTTTGCTCTAAGCAGTCTTTCATTACAGATTCCCTTTTCATTGCATTTTGCATATTAACTTCTGTCATTGCTAAATTTATATTTGAAGGTATTAAATCAACTCCTTCTTTATGCTGTAAAATTGCTAGTTCTGGACTCATTGGCTCATCTTCAATATATTGTTCCATTAAAGTAGATATTGTTATTGGAATCTCATCTTGATTATAATACCCCATATAAGTCGTTAAATCTCCTTGTGGATCTGCGTCTATAAGTAAAACTCTTTTACCTTCTTTTGCTAATGCAACACCAAGTGAAAAAGCTGTTGTAGTTTTACCTACGCCACCTTTTTGATTTGCAATAGCTATTGTTTTACAATTAGACATTTTGTTCCTCCTCTCTTTAGAATTTGTATTTTATAATTCTTTTTCTTTTCTATCTTTGTTTTTTAATTTTTGCTCTTTCTTTATGATTAGTTTTCTATCTTCATCTAATAATTCTTTCGTTTCAAAAATACCTACTACCATTGCTGTTTCTAAAATTAATTTTTGTGTTTTATACTTTCTTTTTCTTATATAAATATCAAATTTTTCTATTTCTTCATTTATTTTTTCGTCTGTATTTATTTCATTGAATATTATTTTATTATCTTTTATTCTCCAATTATCTTTAGTTAATAAATATCCTAAGAATGTTATTTGACCGTCTTTATCATATTGATGTAAAATATTATTATTAAATAATTTGCTAACATCAAATTCTAACGGTTTTTCATTTTCCATATTTCCTTTTCCACCTCCTTACTTTATTATTTTTTCTTTGCCTCCTTTCTTTAATTTTTACTTCTAATGAATATTAGAAGTTATGTACTTGCTTTTTTGGGCATAAAAAAAGCGAATTGCTTTTCCCACAATTCACTTATATATGTTTATATATTTCTAATTATTAATAAATACTTTTAATTTTCCCTTTTTTTGTTAATCTTCTATTAAATTTAGGTAAATTCCTACTTCAACTTTCTTATATTTTTCTTGTTCTTTCCTTACTCTCGCAGTATCTCCAAGCACTTTAGACATATCGTAGACATTTCGTACTAATAACAAATGCTATTAATGTTATTCCTTTTTCTTTTTTTATTTTTCTTTCCATTTTTTCCCTTTTCTTTTGTATTTTTTTATTTTTTTATTATATTTTACATTTTTCTTTGTTGCAATATTTTTTCTTTCTTTTTGTATTTATGTATGGTAAAGTTAACATATATTATTTAGTTTTTATTGTCAGCTTTAGTTTTTTACAAAAAATTTTTACAGTTCACATCTATATTGCTTATAATTTAAATCTACAATTTTTATCCATATTTTATTGAAAAATTTTTTAATATAAAATATAATTCTAGTATATTATTCTGAATTTTTGCTCAAATATTTGTCAATTACTATAGTATCAATTATAATTGAAATGCATAAATTATTATAAATATTTTTAAGAGGTGAGATTATATGTTAAAAAAATTTAAAGTTGCAATTGTTGGTGCAACAGGTTTAGTCGGTAGAACTGCTTTAAGAGTCCTTGAAGAAAAGAATTTTCCTAATATAGAATATTTTCTATTTTGTTCAAAAAAGTCAGCAAATACAAAGATTAATTTTTTAAACACTACTTACATAACCCAAGAATTAACAGAAAATACATTTGATAATCATTTTGATTATGCAATTTTTTGTGCAGGTGGAGAGGTTTCTAAAAAGTATGCTCCTATTGCGGTTTCTAAAGGTTGTATTGTAATTGATAATAGTAGTGTTTTTAGGATGGATAATAATGTTCCTTTAGTTGTTCCAGAGGTTAATCCAAATGATGCTTTAAACAATAGTGGAATTATAGCAAATCCAAATTGTTCAACTATTCAAGCTGTATTACCTTTAAAAGCCTTAGATGATAAATATGGTATAAAAAGAATAATTTATTCTACATATCAAGCTGTTTCAGGTGCTGGCCGTTCTGGCATTGAAGATTTATTAAATAAAGCTTCTGGAGACAGTTTAAAAAAATTCCCTTATTCTATATATAATAACTGTATCCCTCATATAGATGTATTTTTAGATGATGGATATACAAAAGAAGAACATAAAATGATTAATGAAACGAGAAAGATTCTAAATAAACCTAATTTACCAATAACTGCTACTGCTGTAAGAGTTCCTGTTGAGAATTGTCATGGTGAATCTATTAATGTTGAATTAGAAAATGATTTTGATTTATATGATATTAAAATGACTTTCGAAAAATTCCCTAATATAATTGTTGTTGATAATGTTGAAAAAAATCACTATCCTTTGGCAACTATTGCAAATGGTAATGATGAAGTATATGTTGGAAGAATACGAAGAGATTATAGTATTAAAAATGGTCTTAACTTTTGGGTAGTTGCTGATAATTTAAGAAAAGGTGCTGCTAGTAATGCTATTCAAATTTTAGAATTTTTGCTTTCAAAAAAATTTTAGTAATATTTAATATTTTTATTATTATTGCTTTTGAGTTTTTCTTATTATATAATATGAACAAGAAAAAATATAATTATACTTTTTCTGTTATACTCTTATAAAGAAAGAAGAGATTTTATGAAAAAAATTTTATTTAAAGGCTGTGGAACAGCTATTGCTACACCTTTTGATGATAAAGGTGTTAATGTTGAAGAATTTGAAAAATTAATCGAATTTCAAATTCAGAATGATGTTGATAGCATAATTGTTTGTGGTACAACTGGTGAAGCTTCTACTATGTCACAAGAAGAAAAAGATCAAGCCATCAAATGTGCTATTAGAACATCTAATGGAAGAGTTCCAATTATTGTAGGGACTGGTTGTAATTCTACATCTCAGTCAATTCAAAATTCAAAACATGCAAAAGATTTAGGTGCTGATGGAATTTTGGTTGTAACACCATATTATAACAAGTGTACTCAAAAAGGTCTTATTGAGCATTTTACTAAAATTGCTGAAAGTGTATATCCTTTACCAGTAATTATGTATAGTGTACCTAGTAGAACAGGTGTAAATATTTTACCTAAAACTTGTTATGAACTTTCAAAAATTGAAAATATTGTGGCAATAAAAGAAGCAAGTGGTAATTTATCTCAAGTTGCTGAAATTGCTCAATTATGTGGAGATAATTTAAATATTTATTCTGGAAATGATGATCAGATTTTGCCTATATTATCTGTTGGAGGTATTGGCGTTATATCTGTACTTTCTAATATTTTTCCTAAAGAAACTCATAATATGGTTACTGAATTTTTGGCTGGAAATATTGAAAATGCTAAGAATTTGCAATTGAAATATTTACCTTTTATAAAAGCTTTATTTTCTGAGGTTAATCCTATTCCTGTGAAAGCTGCATTAAATTTGATTGGATATAATTTTGGAATTCCTAGATTACCTCTTACTAAAATTTCTGAAGAAAATCTTAATATTTTACAAAATGAATTGAAAAATTTGTAATAATATGATATTTTTTGATTAAAATTTGAAGAATTTATTGCTTTATGGTATAATTAAAAGAGTAATGAATTTAAATGAGGGATAATTTTAATGAAAAAGTATTTAGAAAATTTAATTAATAATGATACAGAATTTTTGGATATTATTAATGAATTGATAACAAATGATACAGTATTACAAATGAAAAATTATCTACAGCATTATGAAACAACTTGCTATGAACATTGTTTAACTGTTTCATATTATTGTTATTTAATTTGTAAAAAATATAATTTAGATTATAAATCTGCTGCAAGAGCTGGTATGCTACATGACTTATTTTTATATGACTGGAGAGTACGTCAGCCAGATAGAAAAGGGTTTCATGCTTTTACTCATGGAAAAGTCGCTTGTGAAAATGCCTGTAAACTTTTTAAATTAAATGATAAAGAAAAAGATATGATTATAAATCACATGTGGCCAGTTACGTTATATTTGCCTAAGTCTATTGAGGGTATTATACTAACTTTTGTAGATAAATATTCAGCTATGTCAGAAACATTTGAGGTCATGAAATTTAAATTATTTATGAGGAAATCATTTAGATATACATATACAATTTTAAGTTTAATAATTATATAAATTATTTTTAGTAATACTTATTTTAGTAGTATTTATGTTTTAGAGTTTAAAAGGTATCTACATAAGTTTTTTATGACTTATTAGATACCTTATTTTTTATTATACTAATTTTATTATACTAATTTTATTTTACTTTTTATTTTTGTCCTGCCCATCTTAACATTTTTATATCTTTGTATTTTTTTAGTACTTCTTTATATTTATCGTATTCCTCTTCCCATAATGCGTCTGGCACTTTGTCAAATGCTTTAAATATTTTTTCCGCTTCTGTTAAATATATTAATTGCTCTTGAGGATTCATTCTTTCATATTGTTTTGCAAACATATATAATCTATCTAACATTTGGTTGGCTTCAATAAAACTCCAAAAGTCTTTTACTTTCATTCCAAATAGTTTTATTTGTGCTACTGCAAATATTATTAATGCAAATATGAAAAATATTAATATATATATTATCGCTAATAAGGTTTCCACTATTTATTTACACCTCTTTTGTTTTCCTTCTATTTTTTTATTATAACATATGTAACCAATTTTGCCAATACATTATCAAATTTTAATTTTTTTCGTATTTTTATTGGTAAAAAAATAATTATGTGATATACTTATAAGAATGCTTATTGCTAAATATATTTATAGTATAAAAGTTTATAGGTTACTACTTAGAAAACCTAAATATATTATACAAGGAATGATAGTAAATATGGAAGATAAATTTATAACAACAAAAAAAGCGGGAATATATGGAATTATTGGAAATATTTTTTTATTAATTATAAAAGCAATAATTGGCTTTATTAGCAAAAGTCAAGCTATGATAGCAGATAGCGTAAATAGTGCTGGAGACATTTTTGCCTCTCTTATGACTTTTATAGGAAATAAAATTGCAAGTGCTCCAAAAGACGAAGATCATAATTTAGGTCATGGTAAAGCTGAATACATATTTTCTATGTTTATAAGTATATCTATGATTTTGGTATCTGCAAAATTACTATATGATTCTGTAATCACACTAATTTATGGTAGTGAATTAAATTTTTCTTGGTTTTTAGTTGTTGTTTGTATTTTAACTATTATAATTAAATTAGTTTTATACTTTTACACAAAAAATGCATGTAAAAAATATAATACTCTTTTACTTGAAGCTAATATGAAAGATCATAGAAATGATTGTATTGTAACTACTTTTACTTTAATATCAGTTTTATTAACCTTAGCAAATATATATTGGTTTGATAGTATTGTTGGTATTGGAATATCAATATGGATTTGTTATACAGGTGCTACAATTTTTATTGAGAGTTATAATGTTTTAATGGATATAAGTATTGATGATAAAACTAAAGATATTATTTTAGATATAGCTCATAGTTATCCTGAAATAAAAGGAGTTGATGATATTATTTCTACACCTGTTGGAGATAAATATTTAATATTTGTTACAATAAAATTAGATGGCAATATGTCTACTTTTAAGAGCCATGAATTAGCTGACGACTTGGAAAAAAATATTACTTTATTAGATAGAATTTATAAAACAATAGTTCATGTTGACCCAGTTTAATAGGTACTTTCCTATCGTATCAAAACAGGGAAAAAAGGAGGCCTCCCTTTTTCCCTGTTTTGTCTATATTGCTGGCATTTCGTGCTCTTGTTCTGCTTGATCTTCTATTTCTTGTTCTATGTTTTCTAGTTCTTCGTTCAATGTTTCTTCTGATAATTCTTTTTTGTCTTTTAATTTTTCTCTTAATTTATTTTTTATGTCTTGCTTGTTATATACTGAACTTATTGAGTCATTTTCTAATATTCTTTTTGCATATGATTCTATATATGCTTCATCTATATTCATTATATGCGTATGTGATGCTGTTGTTTTATCTCCATCTATGTCTTTGTCTGTTAGTTTTTGTGTGCATCCACTTTTTTCATGTTGTTTTACTTCTTTTAAATTTTCTGATACTGTATATATACCATTTGATTCATATTCACCTATAACACTTCTAGTTGAGATATCTGTAACAAATACTGTATTGCTATCTCTCATTTGAACTCCCATCGTTTCTCTTGAAGTTTGTGATTCTTGTCCTATATTTACTTCTACTCTTCCCATTTCTTTGTTGTCTATTTGTATTATTTTGTTTCCTATTTCGTATTCTGAAAATACACTATCTTTTTCTACTGTTCCATCAGCTCTTACTTGCCATTTTTTCTCTGTTGGGCTATTTCCAGCTTCTCCTCTTTGTTTTAGGTTTGGCACATATTTTTCTAATGGTTCTACTGTTCCATCTTTTCCTATTGCTATTAAAGAATATGCGGTTGTTTTTCTGTCATATTCTTCCCCTGTTTTATCTTTCATTTCATCTCTATCGTCTGAATATATTACTCCTATTTTTTCTATGTTTTTTGGTATATTACTTCCTATCCAATTTCTTAATGTATGCATATCATTTGCTCTTTCATCAAGCTCTATTTCTTGAAGTACATTTACATCTTTTGTAGTTGCTTTTTCAACTTGTTGTTCTTTTGGTTTTATTCTTGTTATTTTTTGTTGGTGTTTTAACTTTTTTTCTTCTTGCTTTTCTAATTCTTCCTTTTTGTCTTTTTCTTTGTTTTCTTTTTTATTCCATTCTAAGATTCTTACATCTCTTATTCTGTTTCTTTCTATTCCCGCTTCTTCTATATATTTATTTATATATTCTGATTGTTTTGCTTCTTTTTCTATTTCTTCTCTATCTAATTGGTCTATTTGGTCTTTAATTTGTGCACTTAATTCATTTTCTAAAGTATTTTGAAGTTGTTTTTCTTCTTTTATTCTTACTCCTAGTTTTTCTAATGAAGCTACTATAGTGTTTGGTTTAAAAATTATATTTTCTTCTTCCATTGCACTTGTTTTTAATGAACCTATTAATTGTGATCCTATGTAATACATGTATTCGTCATCATCTTTTCTTAAAACTGTTACTTCTATATTTCTACCATTTAAATTAACTTTCATATCTACCTACTCCTCATTTATTCACAAACTTTAGCAATTAAATCATAATTACTTATATCTATTATATCACAGTTAATAAATTTATTTAATACTTTTTGAGCAATATCATTATTTTTTATATAAACTAATCCATCTATATCTGGTACATCTTGCATTGTTCTACCAACAAGATATTTTCCATCAAATGAAGTATTTTCTATTAATACCTCGTATTTTTTCCCTATTTTCTTTTCTTGAATATTTTTAGATATTTGTTGTTGTTTTGACATTATTTTATTATATCTTGATTTTTTTGTGTTTCCATGTATTTGTTCTGGTAACCTTTCTGCCGGAGTTCCTTCTTCTTTTGAGTACATAAATGTTCCTAATTTGTCGAATTTGGTTTTTTCTACAAAATCGTATAATTCTTGAAAATCTTCTTTCGTTTCTCCTGGAAATCCTACTATTAAACTTGTTCTTAATGTAACTTCTGGTATTTTTTCTCTTATTTTATTAATTAAATTAATTATATCTTCTTTGCTTGTTTTTCGGTTCATTTTTCTTAGTATTTTATTAGATATATGTTGTATTGGTATATCAAAATATTTAGCTATTTTATCGTTTTTAGCTACTAAATTTATTAATTCGTCTGTTATCCCCTCTGGATATGAATATAAAAATCTAATCCATTTTATTTCTTTTATTTTACTAAGTTCTTCTAATAGTTCTGCTAATTTGCTTTCTCCATATATATCTATGCCATATTTTGTTGTATCTTGTGCTATTATTATTAATTCTTGAATTCCTTTTTTGGCAAGTGTTTTTGCTTCTTCTAATATTTCTTCTTTTTTCCTACTTACAAATTTTCCTCTTATATATGGAATTGCACAATATGTACACATATTGCTACATCCTTCACCTATTTTTATATATGCATAATTTTTTCCTGTAGTAATAACTCTGTTTAAATATTCTTCTTGTTTTAACATTGGCATTTGTGTTATTTCTGATACCTTTTTATTGATTTTCTTTTTATTTTTTATTACAATATCTCTTTTTATTAAATCTTCTATTTTCTCCCAAAGTTTGTCATATTCATCAATTCTTAAAAATAAATCTACTTCTGGAAGTGCTTTTATTAATTCTTCATAATACCTTTGAACTAGACATCCCATAACAATTAGATATTTACATCTTTTATTTTTAAATTCTGCCATTTCTAAAATAGTATTTATAGCTTCTTCTTTTGCTGATTCTATAAAACCACATGTGTTTATAACAATAATATCTGCTTTTTCTTCATCATTTACAATATTAAAGTTATTCTTTTTAAATAATCCAATTGTTGCTTCAGTATCTATTAAATTTTTACTACATCCTAATGATACAAATCCTACATTCATTTTCTTTCCTCTTTAATTTAAATTTTTAATTTGTTTTTTAACTATTATGACTACAAATATGTTTTCTTGTTAATTCCATTAAATCTAATTTTGTAAAACCTTCTACTTGTGTTTTTGCTCTATCTTGTTTTAATTCTTCTTTTAATAAATTTTCTATGTATTTTTTATGTTCATCATTTTTCATATCAATATAGTCTATAATTATTATTCCGCCTATGTCTTTTAATCTTAATTGTTTTGCTATTTCTATTGTTGCTTCTTTATTTACCTTGCAGACTGTTTCTTCTAAATCTTTTTTTCCTGTGTATTTTCCTGTATTTATATCTATTGCTGTTAATGCTTCTGTTTTGTCTATTGTTATAAACGCTCCACATTTTAGCCATATTTTTCTATCATCAATTCTAGTTATTTGTTTTTGTAAGTCGTATCTTTCAAAAATATCATTACTTTGTTCTATTTGTATATTTTTATACTCTGTATTTTCTTTTTTTATTTTTTCTAATCTAGCAAATTCATCTTTGTTATTTACTATTATTTTATCTATATTTTTAGCGGTTAAATCTATTAACATTTTTTCTACAATATCTTCTGCCTTATAAATTAATTTTGGTTCGTTTACATCTGGATTTACATTTGTTTTTAATATATTATTCCATTTTCTTTCTAGTTTCTTTATATCTTCTATTATAGTTTCTTCATCTTTGTTTTCTGCTGAAGTTCTAATTATAGCTCCATTACCACTTTTTAAATTTTTCTTTACAATATTTAATAATCTTTGCCTTTCTTCTTTATTTTCTATTTTTTGTGATATTGTTACTACATCTGTATTTGGCATCAATGCTATATATTTACCTGGCAAATTTATATGTGTTGATACTCTAGCTCCTTTTTTTGCATTACTATCTTTTTTTACTTGTACTAAAATTTTTTTCCCTGTTTTAGCTATATCTTTTATTTCTATCTTATCATCATATTTTTCTACTGTTTCATCTATTTTTGGTAACATATCTTTTACATGTATAAAACTGTTTTTATCTGTTCCTATGTCTACAAATGCTGCTTGCATTCCTTCTACAACATCTCTTATTATTCCTATATAAATATTTCCTTCATTTCTTATAATGTTATTATTTTCTTTATAATACTCTATTAAAATTCCGTTTTTTACTAAAGCTATATTTTTTTGTTTATTTTTTTCTTCTATTAATATTTCTAACATGTCATCTTCCCTCATTAATTAAATTTATTCATTGCATTATCAATACCATTTTTTAATATCTCTACTACTGAGTCTTTTGCTATAGTAGTAGCTTTGTCTAATAATTGTGTATCTTCTTTGGGAACATATCCTATTACATAACTTATTAAATCTTGGTTGTTTTTTGGTTTTCCTATTCCTACTCTTACTCGTATAAATTCTTCTGTATTTAAACAATTTACTACAGATTTCATGCCATTATGTGTTCCTGGTCCACCTTTTTTTCTTAATTTTATAATTCCTGGTTCTATGTCTATATCGTCATATATTACTATTATTTCTTCTTGTTTTATTTTATAATATTTTACTATTTCTTGCACACTTTCTCCACTTAAATTCATATATGTTTGTGGTTTTAGTAATATTACATCTTGGTTTTCTATTTTTCCTTTTCCATATAGTCCTTTGAATTTGTTTTTATTTACTTTTATGTTGAATTCTTCTGATATTTTGTTTATAACATCAAATCCCATATTGTGTCTTGTGTTTGAGTATTCTTCTTCTGGGTTTCCTAATCCTACTATTAAATACATTTTTTCTCCTTTTTTTATGTTGATTTGGCTTGTATAAATTTTTTTGCATTTATACTATTTTATACTGTTTTTGTTCATTTTTCAAGTAATTTATGAATAATTGTTATTATTTACGTTACTAATTACTCGTTTTTATAAATTATATTAAGAAAAAGTCGATATTATAATATTTTTTAAGATCTCCTGTTCCTTGCATTCAAAAAGAATTTATAAGGCTTTCTCATGAGCCTCTTTCACTCAGACCCTCTCGTAAACTTGAGTACCGTGAACATTCCTCATTCGAAAGCCAAATAAATTCTATTTTTCATTCCAGTCAAGCGTCAAAACTTAAAAATATTATAATATCAACTTTTCTTATTTATTATATGACTAAATCACTAACTTGTTTACAAAAAAAGAACCTAATAGCACTGTAGGTACTTTTTAAGTTCTCTTTTATTACTTATTTTATAATTATTCTGCTGATCCTTCTGTTTCTGGAGCTTCATAAGCATCTAATATAGCTTTTTGAATTTTCTCTCTAGTTTCAGCATTAATTGGATGAGCTATATCTTTGAATTCTCCGTTTGGAGTTTTTCTACTTGGCATAGCTATAAATAATCCATTTTGGCTTTCGATAACTTTTATGTCATGTACTGCAAATTCGTTATCGAATGTTACAGAAGCAACAGCTTTCATTCTGTTCTCTGAATTTACTTTTCTTAAACGTACATCTGT
>CALXAB010000022.1 GCA_944386175.1 uncultured Clostridia bacterium | reverse complement strand
AAAAATAATAAAAATTATGATGAAGACTACAATCCAAAATTTAGAAAACAAAGAAAAAAAGTATGTCTATTATGTAGCGACAAGAATTTTGTTTTAGATTACAAAAATCCAGAACAATTAAGAAAATTCATAAATGATAAAGGAAAAATTTTACCAAGAAGAACAACAGGGGCTTGTAGTAAACATCAAAGAGATATTACAACAGCAGTAAAAAGAGCAAGACATATTGCATTATTACCATACTCACAAAATTAAAAATATTAATAGCTGTAACTAATTAAGGTTATAGCTATTTTATTTAGAATTATAAAAAAGCCCCACAATGGGGCCTGTTGCTATATTAGCAACATTTTCATTAAGGATAAATCAAATTTCTTTCCACAATAGAAAGAAACCCAGGAATTATATGAATCAATATCATTAATTCCTATATTCCCAATATCTTCAATAACATCGGGAACATTTGCTTCTAAAAGTGCATAAAGCTCTGGATGATTCTCCTCAATGAATTTAAGTTTTTCTTCTCTCGACATAGAAACTCTCCTTACTGTCCATTGTCTACGAGTTACAACTATATGATACAACAATTAACATAAAAAGTCAAATTTTTTATGATATATCTATAATATTCTATCTTAAATAATTTATTAAAATATTATTACAGATGAATTAAAGAAATATTAAAACTTTAAAAATAAAATATTTACAACAAAATTTTGATATGATATAATCAATTGGACAAAACAAAAGAGATAAAATATTTAATGGAGAAAGGATAAGTATAATATATTAAACTTTAACTTTACTATATTATACAAGGTGAAAAAATGAATCAGATATTAAGCACAGATACAATAAAGGAAAGAAAGCAAAGAAAAGGACCAGCAGAGATATCAAGTGTTGTAAAATTCTTTTCAATAGCAATTATAATATTTGGAATATTTATTATAGGAACAGCATCATACTCAATGTATAAAGAATATCAAGATAGCAATACAATAACAAAACCAACAATAAATGTATCACAAACAGCAGAAGATACAATAGTATTAAAAGTGTTGCATGATAAGGCATTATCAAAAGTAACATATAGCTGGAAAGATGATGAAGTAATAGATTTAAAAGTAAATGGAAGAAAAAATATTGAGCAAGAAATAGAAATACCAACAGGAAGTAACACATTAAAAATATATGCGCAAGATGTAAATGGCCAAGAGATTAACTTTACAAACACATATACAAGAGAAGGAGAAATAACATTAGATGTTGATAAACAAGAAGATGGAAACAACATTATAATATCAGCTACTGGAAAATCAGAACTTTCATATTTAACATATAGATGGGACGAAGAAGAAGAAACAAGAATAGATATAAATAATACCCAAATAGAACAAGAAATAGAAACAATGAAAGGAACTCATAAATTAACTGTAATAGTTGTGGATGTAAATAACAATACAGAAACTAAAGAAATAGAAGTTCAAGGAGTAACAAAACCAAAATTAGAGGTAAAACCAGATGACTCAGGAAATAACTTTGTTGTAATAATGTCTGATGAACAAGGATTAGAAAGAGTAGAATTTATAATAAATGAGACTAAAAAATACAGAGTTATGTTAGATGGAAAAACAGAACATGAATTTAGCTATCCACTAGAAGAAGGAGAGAATAAATTAAATGTAACTGTATATAATACAAGTGGAGTAACAGAAAATAGAAAAGTAAAAATTACGAAATAGAAAAAACCTCCTATTAAAAAGGAGGTTTTTGTAAGGGGAATTTATGGAATTTAATATACTGAAAATAGCAACATATTTTATAATATATTCATTTTTAGGATGGGTAATGGAATCTGTATTCAGATCCATTTGTGAAAAAAAGTTAATAAATACAGGATTTTTAAGAGGACCGATTTGCCCAATATATGGAATTGGTGCAATAATAATGATATTAGTATTAACTAATTTTAAAAGTAATATTTTAGTATTATTTTTAATAGGCATTACAGTATTAACAGCATGGGAATATATAGTAGGATATTTGCTAGAAAAAATATTTAAAACAAAATATTGGGATTATTCAGATCATAAATTTAATTTTCAAGGAAGAATTTGCTTAACAAATTCTATTTATTGGGGAATATTAGGTGTAGTATTTGTAAAATATATACATCCATTTATACAAAATTTAATAAATCAAATAGATATAAATATATTGAAATATGTTACAACAATATGTATGATAATATTTATAGTTGATACAATAACAACTATAGTTAAATTTAAAAACATAAAAGCAACATTAGAAAAAGTAGAAGCATTAAATAAAGAAATAAAAGAAAAATTAAAAGAAATACCTATTATAGCTAAAGAAAAAGAATTTGATAAACTAAAATATAATGAAAACATACAAAATATTATCGAAGAATTAAAAAATAAGAGAAATAAAATAATATTAAAGCTATATAAAAATGTGTATAGATTAAAGAAAGCCTTTCCAGCAATAAATACTAAGGAAATAACAGAGGTATTAAATAAAAAAATTGAACTAAGAAAAAAAGCAAAAAAGGATTGCAAAAAACATTGATTTTTGTATATAATTAATTCAGATGGAGGTAAAAAAGTGATACAAGAGATATATATAATTGATGATGATGATTCATCAATAGTAATTTTTAGAGAATTATTTAAAAATGATCCAGAATATAAATTTATCAGTGTAAAATCTGATCAAATAGATATAGCACTAAAAAATATACCATCATTAATAATCATAAATGAAGATGCAATAGATAGAGATGTAATAGGATTATGTAGAAAAATCCGAAAAGACGAAGATAATACAATTACTCCAGTAATAGTAGTATCATCAAATGGAAGTAAACAGCACAGAATGAAAATATTACAAGAATCAATAGAATATTATATAAAAAAACCAGTTGATGAAGAATATTTATACTATACTGTAAAAAATTTGAATAGATTATTATCAATAAATAGAAGAATAAGTCCACTAACAGGTTTACCAGGAAATGTACAAATACATGCAGAATTAAAGAAAAGATTGTCAAGAAAGACACCTTTTTGTGTACTGTATTTAGACTTAGATAATTTTAAATCATATAATGATGTATATGGATTTTTAAAAGGGGATCAAATAATAGAATTTACAGCAGAAGTAATTGTAAGAGAAATACATGATAGTGGTTTACAAGACTGCTTTATAGGACATATTGGTGGAGATGATTTTGTAGCTATAATTGATGGCTTAAATTGTGAAAAATTATGCCAACATATATTAGCAAGATTTGATGCGAATGTAGTAAAATATTTTACAGACGAAGATATAGAAAGAGGATATGTGGAAGTTCCAAATAGAAAAGGTGTAATTGAACAATTCCCATTAACATCACTTTCAATAGGGGTAGTTGTGGCAGATGTGAATCGTTTTCATAATATACTAGAAATAGGAGAAATAGGAGCACAAGTAAAACATGCAGCTAAATCTGTAATGGGAAGTAGCTATGCCGTAGATAGAAGAAAATAATAAACTTAAAAGAAAAATAAAATATATTGAATAACATTAGAATTTCTGTAAAAACTATTACAAATACATAATTTAAGGAGGTTCTAATGGAGAGTAGTAATCTAAAGAATATGGTAATATTAAGAAATTTACCATCAAATATAGTAGAAGAAGCAATAATTGTTTTAAAATCAAACAAAAATGCAAAGAAATTAGAAAAAATAGATAAATTAGAAAATAAAGAAGGGAAAAACAAAAAAATATCTGAAGAAAAAAAAGATAATAAATATATCTTAAGAGAAGCAGAAATGTTAGTGTCAAATTATATTTCAAAATTAGAAAATAAAAACAATAAAAAAGTGAAGTCAAAAGAAAATACAAGGAAATATAATAGACTAAAAAACTATGCATATATATCAAGTATTATAATATTTTTGCAGTCAATGATACTATTAATAAAATAGGAATAAAACACCTTTTTCCAACATATAGTTTAGAAAGAAACTAAGGAAGAGGTGTTTTTTTATGGAACGAGCTTTAACTGTAGAAGAAAAAATAAGACGAGCTGAACAAATATATGCAAGAAGACAAGGGATACAAGAACCTATAAGAATAAAACAAGAAAATAATAAAAAAGATATAAAATTATTAAAAAAAATGGTAATACAAATAATTGTATGTACTTTAATTTATTCATTAGTATATGTAGTGCAAAATAGCAATTACATATTTTCAGAAGATTTTATAAATAAAGTAAATCAAATCTTATCATATGATACAAACTTTGGAGAGATATATAATAATGCAAAAAATCAAATAAATAATTTATTCAATACGAATCAGAATAAAAAAGATGAGGACAAAGAAGAAACAACAAACACACAAGATAATAATATAAATGGAATAGGAGGAGCGGAAGAAGAAGTAAATCAAGAGCAAGAAAATCAAGAAGAAAATAATCAAAATTTAGAAAATCAGGGAATATCCCAGGAAGAACAAGATATAATTAATGTAAAAAATACAACTACATTTATAAAACCAATAGAAGGAACAATAAGTTCTGTATATGGACAAAGAGAACCAACAACAGCAACAGTACCAAAAAACCATACAGGAATAGATATAGCAGCAAACATGGGAACAAAAATAAAATCAGCAACAAATGGAGAAGTTGTATTATCCTCAGAAGAAGGAGACTATGGTAAACATTTAAAGATACAAATAGGTGAAGTAAGTATAATATATGCACATTGTAATGCATTATATGTAAAGCAGGGAGATCAAGTTGTTCAAGGACAAGAAATTGCAGAAGTTGGATCAACTGGAAATTCGACAGGGCCTCATTTGCATTTTGAGATAAGAATATCAGAAAGAACGGTAGACCCACAAAAAATGGATTATGGGGATGGGGGAGGATAGGGACGGGGGGAAGGGATTATGGGGACGGGGGTTAAAATCCCTATCTAACTATAGGGATTTTAACCCCCGTCCCCATAATCCCTTCCCCCCGTCCCTATCCTCCCCGCCCCATTTTCCCTAAAGGAGAGTTTTATGAGATTTAAAATAGATTTAAAAATATTTATATTTATAGCGATATTCTTGTTAACCAATCAAATCCAACTATATGCAATAATAATGCTATTCGCATTTATACATGAAATAGGGCATTTATTAGCAGGAATATTAATAGGAATGAAACCAAAGAAAATGGAAATAAAACCATACGGTATAAGTATATCATTTGCATTAACTCCAAAAGATTATAATAAAAAGATAGGAAAAGGTAATTTATTAGAAATAAAAAAAATAATTGTAGCATTAGCAGGACCGTTAACAAACTTAATTTGCATAATAATATTTTATAACATAAATATAGGGATATTTTCTAATTTAATAATAATATATTCAAATATTCTACTATTTATATTTAATTTAATACCTATATATCCGCTAGATGGTGGAAGAATAGTAAAAGAAATATTACATATAACATCAGGAAAGAGAATAGCCGAAAAATATATTAACAATATATCATTTATAGTTGTAGGAATAATTACAGTTATTTCAAGTTTTGCAGTTTTTTATTTAAAGAATATAGCAATATTTTTAATTGTACTAGTTTTGTGGATTTTAGTAATAAAAGAAGATATTATTTATGAAAGAAAAAATAAAATTTATAATTTAGTTCAAAAAAAACTTGAATTTGAAACAAATAAATAGTAAACTAATACTAAAGATAAAAAAGGAGAATTCTAAAGATGAGAAATTTATTAAAAAGCCAAAAAGGCGTTACATTAATTTATTTAGTAACAGCAGTAATTGTTTTAATTATAATAACAAATGTAATTTTATATAGTTTAAAAGATAATTTACAAGTAGAACAATTAAGAAATATGCAAAATGATATTAGTAATTTGCGAGATAAAGTAGCTTCATATTATGCTCAATATGGAGATATACCAGCAAACAAAAATATAGAATACGATATTACTAGAAGAGATATACAAACATCAGGAATAATAAGTACAGCAGTAGATACGGGAGAATTCTATGTCATAGATTTAAAAGTAATAGAAAATTTGTCTTTAAATTATGGTAAAGATTATGAAAAATATAAACAAATAGTAGGAAATAGCAATAATGCAGAAATAACTACTGAAATGATAAATCAAGTAAATGAATTAACAGATATATATATTATTAATGGTGATAGCAATAATATATTTTATGTGCAAGGAATAGATATAAACGGAGAAGATTTTTATACTGATTATAGTGTAGAAGATGTGGACAAAGAAGCAATTAGTTTAATAGATATAGAAGAACTTATAGGATTTGAACCAGGAAAATATTATGATAGAGATACTGAAACAACAGTAGGAGACTATACAGTAACAATCCCAGGAGGAGCAACAATATCAAAAATAGAGGGAGAATACGAAAATGTAGAAGATGGATTAGTAATATATATAACAAATGGAGAAGAAATAACAGATTGGAATGCAGATACAAATTCTAACGGTATATTAGATGTACAAGAAAAATATGACCAATTTGTATGGATACCAGTAGATAAAGAAACAGCAATAATAGAAGAGGGAAAAGACATAAAAGGAAATACAGATGAAGAAAAATATGAAAGTTTAAAAAACTACATTTCAAATATTACAAGTCCAACAAATGCACCAAGTAAATACCCAATGGCAGTAAAAATAACAAATGAAGATGGAAGTGTAAAATATAAAGGAATATTATATGATTTTGAAGAGAAAAATAACGCAGTAACAGTAACTCCAAGAGATTATACAACAACATCAAGTTATAGAGAACCAGTAACTTTTAATGATAGTTCTGTTGCTCCTGATAGTAAGTATGGAATTACAGAAGCAAGCATGCAAGAAGAATATAAAACAATGATAGAAAGAGTAGAAGAAAAAGGAGGATTTTGGGTAGGGAGATATGAAACAACAAATATGAACAGCTCAGACTTTACAACAAACCCAATAAAAGTGATAAAAGGAACAACAAATGGAATAAATAATGTAACATGGTACAAAATGTATGAAGGGCAAAAAGGATATAAAAATGCAAAACTAACAAATAGTGAAAAAACAAGTAGTATGATATGGGGAAGTCAATGGGATCAAATAATGATATGGATGAGAGAAGTAAAAAATGAAGTAAATACAACAAATGGACAATATTATGTAACAAATTCAGTAGGAATGGGAAATTACGGAGTAGGAGATAGTGATACAAATATGACAGATCCAGTAGAAACAGGAAAAAGAGAAGAATATAAAGTAAAAAATATATATGATCTAGCAGGAAATGTACATGATTTGATGCTAGAGGCTGACGATACCAACTTTAGGGTTGCCATGGGAGGCTTTTACAGGTTTACAGCTTCTATTTATACTAGAGTGAGTTATCGTTACAGTTATCATCCGACTAACAGTCATGATTACTTTGGTTCCAGACTCGCACTTTATTAGTAGCACAGAATTCAGATGTTTTAATATTAAATAACTAAAAACTAAAATTGAATATATGAAACGAATAAGGAATGATTTTGACTCAAAGTGGCGGGGACACAATGAAACAAAATTTAAAAAATTCCATACCGATTGAAAGTTACATTTAACAACAATATAAATAGCTATAGAAAGTTATAGCTATTTTTTTATATTTTTTATGTAAATACATTGACTTTTTAACAAATTCGTTATATTATATACCTGTTAAAAAAGTGTTTTTAAAATCCTAAGGAGGAAAAATATGGGAGAAGTAATAGTTATAACATCAGGAAAAGGTGGAGTAGGAAAAACAACAACAACAGCAAATTTAGGTTCAAGTTTAGCACTAGAAGGGAAAAAAGTAGTATTAATAGACACAGATATTGGACTTCGTAACTTAGATGTCGTAATGGGGTTAGAAAACAGAATAGTATATGACATAGTAGATGTTGTTGAAGAAAAATGCAAATTAAGACAAGCTTTAATAAAAGATAAAAGATTTAAAGAGTTATACCTACTACCAGCTGCACAAACACGAGATAAAAGCGCAGTAAATGAAGAACAGATGAGAAATTTAGTAAATAAATTAAAAGAGGAGTTTGACTATATACTTATAGACTGTCCAGCAGGGATAGAACAAGGATTTAAAAATGCAATTGCAGGAGCAAATCGTGCTATTGTAGTAACAACAGCAGAAATATCAGCAATAAGAGATGCTGACAGAATAATAGGACTATTAGAATCATCAGAAATAAAAAATCCAGAATTAGTAATAAATAGAATTAGACCTAATATGGTAAAAAAAGGTGAAATGATGGATGTTGAAGATATTGTAGATTTATTATCAATAGACTTAATAGGAGTTGTCCCAGATGATGAATACATAATAACACAAACGAACAAAGGAGAACCAGTAATACAAAACAGAAAAGCACCATCAGGAAAAGCATATATAGAAATAGCAAAAAGAGTATTGGGAGAAAAAATAGAGGTAACAATACCTGGAAGAGAAAAAGGATTTTTTGCGAAATTAAAAAGATTATTCAAAAAACAATAAACAAAAACAAAAAATTCGGGGGTAAAAAGGAACAATGTTTGAAAACATAATGAAATTTTTTAAGAAATTTAATAAAAAACAAGAGAGTGTGCCATCAAATTCTAAGGAGACAGCAAAAGAAAGATTGCATTTAGTACTAATGCAAGATAGAGCAAATGTATCAGCAGACTTCTTGGAACTTATGAAGCAAGAAATAATAGAAGTTATAAAAAAATATATAGATGTAGATGAAAAAGCCATAGATGTAAGATTAACAAATAAAGAGAATGAAGATGGAACAAATGGTGCACCAGCTTTATATGCAAATATACCAATATTAAATATAAAAAATGAAGCAAGAAAAATTGAAAAAGAAAAACAAGAGGAACAACAGCAAAAAGAAAAAAACGAAGAAAAACAGAAAATAGAAAATAAAAAGATAGAAAAACAAGAAATAGAAAAACAAGAACAGAAAAATAATAAGAACGAGCAAAAAAATGATGATAGTCGAGAAAGAGAAGATAATAAAAACAAAGAAAATGAAGAAGCAAAACAAAAAGATGAAAACAAAGAAAATCAAGAAATAAAACAAAAACATGAAAATAAGAAACAAGAAGAAAATACATTAGAAGAGAAAGAGAATTTAAAAACAGAACAAAATAAACAATAAATAATAAGAAACTTTAAAATATAAAAATGTCAAAACCTAAGAATAATAAAAGAAAAAATATACAAGAGTGATAAAATTAAAAACAAAAAAATAAACAATATACAAATAACAAAATTAACAATCAAAAGAAAAAATTAAATCAAAAAATATTAAAGAAAAAGAGTGGTTTAATGAGAAAAAGAGAATTAAAAAATGTAGAATGGAGTTTATTAATAATTGCTATTATATTATCAATAATAGGATTAATAGCCTTATTTTCAGCAACACAAGAAAGTGGATACCAAGACTTTTATAAACAATGTATATGGCTAGGAGTAAGTTTAGTAATAATGATAATTGTAATGTTAGTAGATTATGAAACAATCGTAAAATTATCACCAATATTTTATGGAGGTTTCATAATTTTACTAATTGCAGTACTATTTACAAGTCCAATAAATGGTGCTACAAGCTGGTTTGATATAGGGGCATTTTCTTTTCAACCAGGAGAATTTGCAAAAGTATTTGTAATATTATTTTTAGCATATACAATTTCTAAAATTCAAAGTAGAAATAAATCAGAAATAAACAGACCAACAAAATTATTAATAATAGGAGCAGTATTATTAGTACCAGTTATATTAATAATAAAACAACCAGATTATGGTACAGCAGCAGCATATATAATGGCAACAATATTTATGTTAATAACAGCGGGAATAGATAAAAAATATATTATAGGAAGTATACTTTTAGTAGTAATATTAGTACCTATAATGTATAATTTTATATTACCAGAACATGCAAAAGAAAGAATAGATATATTTTTAAATCCAGAATCAGATCCAAGGGGATCAGGATATAATATCATACAGTCAAAATTAGCCATAGGTGCAGGAGGTCTAACAGGTATGGGGTTACTTAAAGGAAATCAAACCCAATTAGGATTTTTATATCCAAAAACAACAGACTTCATATTTTCAGTAATTGGAGAGGAAATGGGATTTATAGTAGCATGTGCATTAATAATAATGTATGTTTTATTAATAACCAAATGTCTATATGTTGCAAAAACGGCTAAAGATGAAACAGGAAAATTAATAGCATCAGGAATTACAGGTGTATTTTTATTTCATATGTTAGAAAATATAGGAATGGTAATGGGATTATTACCTATTACAGGAGTTCCACTTCTATTTGTAAGTTATGGAGGAAGCTCATTAATTACAAGTTTTATATGTATAGGACTATTATTGAATATAAGTAGTAAAAGACAAAAAACGATATTTATAGCAAATTAGATGATAAAAAACATAATATAATTAATCGAATAGGAGAAATAATGGAATATATAAAAAAATTAAAAATAGGAAATGTAGAATTAGAAAACAATTTAATATTAGCTCCAATGGCAGGTGTAACAAACCTGCCATTTAGAACTGTGTGTAAAGATTTAGGAGCAGGAATGGTATGTACAGAAATGGCAAGTTCTAGAGCGATGTTTCATAATGACTATAAAACAAAAAGATTATTAAATACAGAAGGAGAAAAAAGACCAATTAGTTTTCAAATATTTGGCAGTGATGAAGAAACAATGGGATATGCATCAAATAAAATAAGTGAAATAGCTGATATCATAGATATAAATATGGGATGTCCAGCACCAAAAGTAGTAAAAAATGGCGATGGAAGCAAGTTACTATTAGATTTAGAAAAAGCTAAATTAATAATTAGAGCAGTAATCGAAAATTCGAAAGTTCCGGTTACTCTAAAAATTAGAACTGGATGGGACAAACAACATATTGTTGCAACAGAGATTGCCAAAATAGCAGAAAATGAAGGAATATCAGCAATAACTGTACATGGAAGGACAAGAACAGAATATTATACAGGAAAGGCAGATTTAGATATAATAAAAGAAGTAAAAAAAGCAGTCAGTATACCAGTAATAGGAAATGGTGATATAGTAGACGAAAAATCAGCATTAAAAATGTTTGAATATACTGGTGTAGATGGAATTATGATAGGAAGAGGTAGTTTTGGTAATCCATGGATATTTAAACAGATTTTAACATATTTGCAAACTGGAAACCTTATGGAAAAACCATCAAATGAAGAAAAATTGCAAGTAATAAAAAAACAAATAGAATTAGCTATCAAAGAAAAAGGAGATGTAGCAATAAAAGAATTAAGAAAACATATGTCTTGGTACACAAAAAATATGAAAAATTCAAGTGAATTTAGAAACTACATTAATACAATTGAAAATAAAGATTTATTAATTGAAAAATTAGAAGAATTTTTTATACAATAGGAAGTTGCCCTTTCCTATCGTATGAAAAATGCTACATGATACAGAGTATCTAATTTTAATTCCAATATAAAAATTAAAAATAAAAATCTACTGACTAAAAACTCTAAAACTGGTAATAATATTATTAGTCATAAAGGTAAAATTAATAACTAAAAAACGACAAATTACATACAATATTATAAGTAAGATTAATGGCAAATTGAAACGTTAAATTTTATTTATAACAAATAGTCAATTAATTAATTTTACTAAAAACAAAAAATACCTAGTTGACAATACAATAATATTAGGAGTGAAAAATATGCAAATAAAAAGAGGCGATATGTTTTATGCTGATTTAAGTCCAGTAGTAGGATCAGAGCAAGGAGGAATAAGACCAGTTCTAATTATACAAAATGACTTAGGAAACAAATATAGTCCAACAGTAATAGCAGCAGCAATAACATCACAAACAAGTAAAACAAAATTGCCCACACATATAGAAATAGATTCAGAAGCATGTGGATTAAAAAATAATTCAATAGTTTTAGCAGAACAAATAAGAACAATTGACAAAAGTAGATTAAAAGAAAGAATAGGGCATATTGATGATGAAGAGATAATTAACAAAGTAAATAATGCACTAGGAGTAAGTTTTGGATTAGAAGAATAAAATAATTTAATCTTTTATGTATAGAAAATCAAAAAATTTTCTATAAAAAATCCTATAAAGAAGTAATTTTCTTTATAGGATTTAAAAATGCATGTTAAAATATTATACAATTTAATAGTCTAGTTTTTTGTACAATAGGAAGTTACGTATAAATATTAAGGCTTTCTGAGTTGTTATAAAATTGTATTTATATTAAACTTTTAAAGTTTTTATTACTTTAATTTCATGATATAGATTATCAATAATTGCTTTTCTTGTTTTATAAGCATTTTGATATTCTTCATATATATGAGTATAATTATCAATGGTTTCTGGACTTTTTAAAAGAAGTTTAATACCTTCTAAATAATAATTTTTCTTTTTTTCGGTTTTAGCCTTCTCCATTTTTAATCTGTAATTTTCAATCTCTTTAAATCTTTTTATTTCTTTTTTTAAATCATTTAGATAATTTATAGTACAATAAATTTCATATTCAATATCATCAATAACAACTTTAAATAATGTTTTAACAATAATTGGATTATTTTTGCCATATCTAGTATTTTCAGCAATTTGAGTTAATGCATGAGATTTAGAATTATCTCCACTAGGTTTAGTGTTTTCAATTAAAATTTTTAGAGTGTCAGAAATACCAATATGAGATTTATATTGTCGTTTACTAACAATAGCGTCATATTCATCAGCTACACGAATAATCTGACCTTCATAAGGAATCTCTTTTTTTGTTAAACCTTTTGGATATCCAGAACCATTTAATGCCTCATGATGATATATCGGACCAGCAGAATAAGGTCTTAATTTTTCATCCTTCATACACATATTGTAACCCAAAGTAGTATGTGTTTTCATTATTTCATATTCCTCATTAGTAAGTTTACCAGGTTTTTGTAAAATTTCAGGAGGAATAAACATTTTACCAATATCATGTAAATAAGCACAAATAGTACAATATTCTGTAAAACCTCTATTACAATGTAAATATTCACATATACGACATGTTAAATTAGCAACATTTTCACAATGTTTTCGAGTAAATACATCTAAACTATCTAGTAAATTTAATTGATATTGCATAGTTTTATCTAAATTATATGATTTTAAACTTGTTTTATCATAAAAATCAAATACGTAATCTTTCATAAAACACCTCAAAATAAATTTTATCTAATTTAATCTTAACATTAAATTATGAAAAGTTCAATATTAAAAAAATGAAAAATATATAAATGCAACCAAGAACTTATTAACAAAACCATTGATATTTAAACAAAAATGTGATATTATTTAATAACATTTAAAATAAATGGGGGGAATGGATATGTACAGAACAAAAACATGTGGAGAATTAACAATAAAAAATGTAGGAGAAAAAGTAGAACTAGCAGGATGGATACAGAAAATAAGAAACTTAGGTGGAATGATATTCATAGATTTAAGAGATGAATTTGGAATTACTCAAATAGTAGTGAATGATGAAAATTTACAAGAACTTGTAAAAGAATTAAATTCAGAAAGTTGTATCCACATAGAGGGAAAAATTGTGGAAAGAACAAACAAAAATTCAAAAATAAATACAGGAGAAATAGAAGTAATTGCAAATACCATAGAAATATTAGGAAAATGTAAAAACATTCTTCCATTTGAAATAAATACAGATCAAGATGTAAGAGAAGACTTAAGACTAGAATATAGATTTTTAGATTTAAGAAATGAAAAACTACATAATAATATATTATTACGTTCAAAAATCTTAAAAACGATGAGAGACAAAATGGATGAATTAGGTTTCACAGAAATACAAACACCAATATTAGCAAATTCTTCTCCAGAAGGTGCAAGAGATTACTTAGTACCAAGTAGGCTAAATCCAGGAGAATTCTATGCCCTTCCACAAGCTCCTCAACAATTTAAACAATTATTAATGGTAGCAGGATTTAATAAATACTATCAAATAGCACCATGTTTTAGAGATGAAGACCCAAGAGCAGACAGAGCACCAGGAGAATTCTACCAATTAGACTTTGAAATGAGTTTTGCAACACAAGAAGATGTATTTAAAGTAATAGAAGAAGTAGTTCCATACACATTTGGAAAATTTACAAATTGGAAAGTCGACAAAGGACCATTTTTACGTATTCCATATAAAGAGGCAATGGAAAAATACGGAATAGATAAACCAGACTTAAGAAATCCATTAATAATACAAGATGTAACAAAATTATTTGAGAATTCAGATTTTAATGCATTCAAAGATAAGACAATAAAAGCAATAGTTGTACCAAATGGAGCAAAACAAGGAAGAAAGTTCTTTGATAAAATGGCAGAATTTGCAACATCAGACGAAGTAGGAGCAAAAGGATTAGCATGGACAAAATATGAAGAAACAGGAGAAATAACAGGTGGAATTGCTAAATTTATAACTCAAGATATAAAAGAGCAATTAGAAAAAGAATTTGGAGTAGAAAAAAATTCATCAATATTCTTTATAGCAGATGAATTTGAAAAAGCACAAAAAATAGCAGGATTAGTAAGGATCGAATTAGGAAAAAGGTTAGATATACTAGAAAAAGATGTATATAGATTTTGTTTTATAGTAGATTTTCCAATGTATGAAATGTCAGATGAAGGAACAATAGACTTTAGTCATAATCCATTTTCAATGCCACAAGGAGGACTAGAAGCATTGGAAAATAAAAATCCATTAGATATATTAGCATATCAATATGACTTAGTATGTAATGGATACGAAATGGCTTCAGGAGCGGTAAGAAATCATAATCCAGAAATAATGATAAAAGCATTTGAAATAGCAGGGTACAAAGAAGAAGATGTAAAAACAAGATTTGGAGCATTATACAATGCATTTCAATATGGAACACCACCACATGCAGGAGCAGCACCAGGAATAGATAGAATGATAATGCTTATTGCAGATTCACAAAATATTAGAGAAATAATAGCATTTCCAAAAAATAAGAAAGCCAGAGATTTGCTTATGAGAGCACCTTCAAAAGTATCTGAGCAACAATTAAAAGATGTACATATAAAATTAGATATATAGAGAAAAAGGAAAGAGATAAAATGAGGAAAAAAGTTTTGCTAGGAATGAGTGGAGGAGTTGATAGTTCAGTTTCAGCCATTTTACTACAGCAACAAGGATATGAAGTAATAGGATGTACAATAGAATTATGGGAGAAAAATGGAGAAAATAAATCCATAGATGACGCAAAAAAAGTTTGTGAAAAGTTAAATATTACACATTATGTATTAAATTATAAAAAAGAATTTAAATGCAATGTAATAGATAATTTTATAAATGAATATAAAAATGCAAGAACACCTAATCCATGTGTAGAGTGTAATAAAAATATAAAATTTGGAATTCTGTTACAAAAGGCAAAAGAATTAGAATGTGAATATGTTGCAACAGGGCATTATGCCAGAATAGAATATTCAGAAGAATATAATAGATATGTATTAAAAAAATGTGAAGAAGAAAAAAAAGACCAGACATACTTTTTATATTCGATTCCAAAAGAAGAATTAAAACATATATTATTTCCACTTCAAAATTATAGTAGTAAACAGGATACAAGAAAAATAGCTAGAGAAAATGGATTACAAGTTTCAGAAAAAAAAGACAGCCAAGAAATATGTTTTATACCAGATAATGATTATAAAAAATTTTTGAAAGAAAATATAAATCAAAAAATAGAAGAAGGAAACATTGTACTAAAAACAGGAGAAATATTAGGAAAACATCAGGGATTAATAAATTATACAATAGGACAAAGAAAAGGATTAGGAATATCATACAAAGAACCATTATATGTTGTAGGCTTAAATAAAGAAAAAAACGAAGTAATAGTAGGAACAGAAAAAAATTTGTATTCTAAAAAATTATATGCTACAAATATTAATTGGTTAGTTTTTGATAGTTTAAATTCACAAATAGAATGTTATGCTAAAGTAAGATATAGAGCAAAAGAAGCAAAAGCAATGATAATCAAAGAAAATGAAAAAATAAAAGTTGAATTTGAAGAACCACAAAGAGCTATTACACCAGGGCAATCAGTAGTTTTTTATGATAAAAATGGAATAGTATTAGGTGGAGGTATAATAAAATAAATTGTTATAATTCACACTCATATCCTTGATATGGTTATGAATTATAACCAATAAATGAATAATTTTAATAATTTTTATATAAAATAACTTGTATAATAAAAATAAGTATGATATAAATATATATAAATAAAGCTATGAAAGGCGGTATTAGTGTGGAAGAAGAAACAGACAAGAATGTAAAAACAATATTAATAGTAGATGATGAACAACCAATAGTTGATATTTTAGTATATAATCTACAAAAAGAAGGTTACAGGACCATAGAAGCAAGTGATGGAATAACAGCAGTTGATATGGCATTAGAGCAAAAACCAGATTTAATTCTATTAGATATAATGTTGCCAAGACTTGATGGTTTATCAGTATGCAAAAGAATAAAAAATTCGTTAAATGTTCCAATACTAATGCTTACAGCTAAAGACTCAGAAATAGATAAAATATTAGGATTAGAACTAGGAGCAGACGACTACATTACAAAACCATTTAGTGTAAGAGAACTTGTAGCAAGAGTAAAAGCAAATTTAAGAAAAGTAGAAGCTGTTTCAAATCCTAGCGAAGACTTAAAAAAGATAAATGAAACTAAAAAAGAAAATAAAATAGTAGTTGGAGAACTAGAACTAGATTTAGACAAATTTGAAGTAAAAGTCAGAGGGGAAATAATAGATTTAACATTAAGAGAATTTGAGGTACTAAAATTTTTAGCAACACAACCAGAACAAGTAGTAACAAGGGAAACACTACTTGAAAAAGTGTGGGGATATGAATATTATGGTGATATAAGAACTGTTGATGTAACAGTGAGAAGAATTAGAGAGAAAATAGAAAAGGATACATCAGCACCTAAGATATTAATAACAAAAAGAGGAGTTGGATATTATATAGCTTCATCA
Source organism: uncultured Clostridia bacterium (assembly GCA_944386175.1). Classification (GTDB taxonomy): domain Bacteria; phylum Bacillota; class Clostridia; order TANB77; family CAG-508; genus CAG-269. The sequence continues at coordinate 11,317 of CALXAB010000022.1, read as the reverse complement.
TAAAATAAAAAAGGGATAACCTATTTTAGGGAAGCCTTTTTTATTTGTTCTATAATAGGAAAGATGCCTTTCTTTTGAAAATAAAAATTTTTTATTTTCACTTTGAGTTGCGTAACTTAAAGTTTCATAGTGTTTCCTATTATAGAAAAGTCGCTTCGCTCCAATATTGCACACAATTTTATTTTACGAAATTTATTTTAAATAATTAATTTTCAAATAGCTATGTAAAAATTTCAATTTTAGACGCGCCCCCAAATTGCTAAAAAAGAAAGGAAAGAAAAAACTATGTTAAGAAATGAAACAAGAAAAATTATGGTAGGAAATGTACAAATCGGAGGACAAAATAAAGTAGTAATACAATCAATGTGTAATACAAAGACAAAAGATATAGAAGGTACAGTAAAACAAATAATAGATTTAGAAAAAGCAGGATGTGAAATAATAAGAGTTGCATGTTTAGATCTAGAAGATGCAAAAGCAATAAGTAAAATAAAAGAAAAAATACATATACCTATTGTTGCTGACATACATTTTGATTATAGAATAGCTTTAGAAGCAATAAAATCTGGAGTAGATAAAATACGTATAAATCCAGGTAACATAGGGTCAGAAGAAAGAGTAAAAAAGGTAGTAGATGCATGTAAAGAAAAACATATTCCAATAAGAATAGGGGTAAATGCAGGTTCATTAGAAAAAGATTTATTGGAAAAATACAAAAAGCCAACAGCAAAAGCAATGGTAGAAAGTGCAAGAAGGCATATAGAGATTTTAGAAAAATTAAATTTTAAAGATTATGCCATCTCTCTTAAAGCTTCTAATTTAGATTTATGTATAGAAAGTTATGAAGAAGCGGCAAAAGAATTTGATTGTCCATTACATCTAGGCATAACAGAAAGTGGAACAGAATTTAGTGGCACAATAAAATCAAGCATAGGATTAGGTTGTATGCTAAGACAAGGTATTGGTGATACAATAAGAGTATCACTTTCAGATGATCCAATAAAAGAAATTGCAGTTGCAAAAGAAATATTAAAAGATTGCAACTTATATTCAAAATCACCAACATTAGTAGCATGTCCAACTTGTGGAAGAACACAAATAGATTTAATACTAATAGCAAAAGAAGTAGAAAAGTTTTTACAAACAATTGAAGCTGATATAACAGTTGCAGTAATGGGATGTGCTGTAAATGGACCAGGAGAAGCAAGAGAAGCTGATATAGGAATAGCAGGAGGAATAAAAGAAGGTTTGCTATTTAAAAAAGGGAAAATAATAAAAAAAGTAAAACAGGAAAAGATAGTAGATGTATTAAAAGAAGAAATATTAAATATGATAAATAAATAATTATAACTATAAAAAAACATTAAAAATTAAATAGAAAATATATAAGGATGATGTATATATGGAAATTATATTAGGTAAAACAGCAGGTTTTTGTTATGGAGTAAAAAGAGCAGTAGAAGGAGCAAAAAAAGAAATAGAAGAAAATAATAATTTATATTGCTTAGGAGAAATAGTACATAATAAGCAAGTTATAGAACAGCTTGAAAAAAATGGAATGACTTTTATAGAAACTTTGAATCAAGTAAAACAAAAAAATGCGAATGTGATAATAAGAGCTCATGGAGTATCTAAAAATATTTATGAATTAGCAAAAGATAAAAATATAAAAATTAAAGATTATACATGTCCAAATGTGTTAAAAATACATGAAATAGCTGAAAAATATGCAAATGAGGGTTATTATATACTTTTGTGCGGAAATGAAACTCATCCAGAAAATATAGGGACAATTAGTTATTGTAATGAAAACTATGATGTAATAGAAAAAGAAGATGAGCTAGATAATATTATACAAAAAATATTAGAAAACAAAATAAATAAAGTATTGCTAATATCTCAAACAACATACAATTTAGAAAAATTTAATAATATAGAAAAAGAATTAAAAAATCAATTATATAAAAACAACATAGATTTAGTTATAAAAAATACAATTTGTCGAGCAACAGAATTAAGACAAAAAGAAACAAAAGAAATAGCTAAAAAGGCAGATTACATGATAATAATTGGAGGCAAAAATAGTTCTAACACAAAAAAATTATTTGAAATAGCTAATAAATATTGCAATAATACAGTATGTATAGAAACAGTAGAAGAACTTGACATAGAAAAACTAAAACAATTTGAGACAATTGGAATTATGGCAGGAGCTTCAACTCCGGATGAGAGTATAAATGATGTTATAAATAAAATTACAAAAAAATTCGTCTAGCCTTAATGAAGGTTAGACGAATTTTGGTTTAATACAACTTTAACTATTGTACCTTCTGGAACAGAAGTATCTTTAGAATAATCCTGAGAAATAACAGTTCCAGCTCCTTCAACAGAAATATTTAAATTCTTTGCTTTAAGAGCATTAAAAGCTTGTGTATAATTCATATTTTTTAAATCAGGAACAGTTACAGAAGTAGAAACAGTACTGTTTTCACCATATAAAACAATAACAGAATTTTTAGGTAAAGAGCTACCTGGTTTAGGATTTTGATCTTGTACTAAAATATTATTAGCGTCGCCATCAACATAAGTTTTTACAGAAAATCCAGCTTGTTTTAAAGTTTTTTCAGCTTCTGCAACGGTTTTATTTCTTACATCTGGTACAGTAATATTATTAGAAGATACATTTGTGGTCGCATCTACACTAGATGGAACACCTAGATAAGGTAATATTTCAGATAACATTTGAGCAACAACAGGAGCAGCAACAGTACCGCCCTGATTATTATCTTTAGGAGGATCATATAAAGTTAAAAGCAAAACTACTTGAGTATCTTCAACTGGTGAGATAGCAACATATGAAGCTACATAACCAGCGTCTAAATTAGTATAAATAGGTTCAGAAGTTCCTGTTTTTCCTCCAATACTATAACCAGTAACAGCAGCGTGCCTACCGCTACCATCAGTAACAACAGATTCCATTAAAGATTTAACTTCTTCAGATGTTTCTTTAGAAATAACTTGTCTAACCTCTTTTACAGGAATCTCAGTTACTGCACCAGTATCAGTATTAGTAATTTGTTTAACAATTCTTGGTTGCATTAAAACACCATCATTAGCTATACTAGCAATTGCAGTAATCATTTGTAAAGGTGTTATATTAAGTCTTTGACCAAAAGACATTGTTGCAAGCTCTACCTCTTTAACATTTTCTAACTTTTGAAAAATACTAGATTGTTCACCATATAACCCAGAGTTTGTAGATTCAAATAAACCAAAAGCTTTATAATATTTATAAAGAGTAGGAGCAGTAATTCTAGCACCTAATTGCATAAATGCAGGGTTACAAGAATTGCATAAAGCTCTTCTTAAAGTTTGAGAACCGTGAGGAGTAGGAGACCAACATTTTATTCTTAAAGGCTCAGAACGTGAAGCATCTTCAAATTCTTCATATCCTTGGCAGAAAAAGTCTCCTTCCTTATCTGTTGTTGTAATATTTTCTTCTAAAGCAACTGCAGATGTTATAACTTTAAAAGTAGACCCAGGCTCATATGTATCAGCCACAGATTTATTTGACCACATTTTATATAAAGATTCTGTTTTTTCCTCACTTGTAAGAGAATCATAAGTTTGAGCTAAAACAGAATTAGGAGTATAAGGATCATTAAGATTATAATCAGGATAAGTAGCCATAGCTAAAATATCTCCATTTTTTGGGTTCATCACTATAACATTTCCACCTTGTTTACAACCTACATCTTCAACAGCTTGTTTTAAATATTTTTCAACAATAGTTTGAATATTTAAATCTAATGTTAATGTTAAATCACTACCGTTTTCAGCGGAAATATATTTTTCTTCAGAATCTGGAATTTCTTGTTGACTTCCATCTTTAGAACTTACAATTTTACCAGGAGTACCAGTTAAAATAGAATTCCATTTTGATTCTATACCACTCAAACCTTGATTTTCAGCTCCGCAAAAACCTATAACTTGGGAAGCAACATTATTATAAGGATATGACCTTTTTGTATCTTCATCTATATTAATTCCGACAGAAATCTTATTATCTTTCATCCATTTTTTTAATTCTTCAACTTTATTATTTTCAACTTTTTTTATAATAGTTTCAACAGATGAAGTACTATTTACTTTTTCAAAAGTTTCATTATAATCTAATGAAAAAATATCAGAAAGTCCTTTTGCTACAGTTTCTTTAAGAGTTTTAGTTTCTTCATCATTTTTTCCAACTATTTTTTCAGGATTTATTGTAATAGTATCAACTTGAGAACTTATTGCCAATGCTTTACCAGTTGAATCATAAATATTTCCACGCTTAGGACTAATAATTTGATTAATAGTTTGTTGTTGATATGCACTTTCTTTTAATTCACTGCCTTGAACAAATTGAAGAAATCCAATTCTAGCAATCAATAAAATAAAAATTAAAACTACAACAAAAAAGGTTAATTTTAGTTTTTTTGAATATATAAAATTTTTAGACTCAAAGTCAGTATTAATTTTTACAACATTATTATTTTTAGAACGATTATTCTGTTTAGAATTATTATTTTTTTTATTATCCATGAAAACCTCCATAAATATTATAGAAATAAAGTGAAAATTGTATTTTAAGATTTTTATAAATTTTCTAATACAAAATTTTTTGGCAAAATTTTGTATTTATATTCTATATTAAAAAATAATAAAAATCAATAAAAAAATTTAAATTGTATATAAAAATAAACCTTGTAAAATAGTAAAAAAAGAAATATAATATATATAACTAATTGGGTTTATAGGTTAACCTTAAAAAATCTAAATATATAAGGAGATTATATCAAACAAAAAGTATGGAAAATTTATTACAAGAAACAAAAATGATAATGAAAAAAAACAATATAAGAGCAAATAAATCATTAGGACAAAATTTTTTAATAAATGAAGAAGTAGTAGAAGAGATAATAGAAAGTAGTAATATTAATAAAGAAGATTTAATAATAGAGATAGGACCAGGATTAGGAACATTAACTAAATATCTTTTAGAAAAAGCAGGAAAAGTAATTTGCGTTGAATTAGACAATAAAATGATAAAAATTTTACAAGACAGATTTTTTTTGTATGATAATTTAGAAATAATAAACCAAGATATTTTAAAGGTAGATTTAGATGAAATAATAAAAGAAGAAAAAGAAAAAGGAAAAATAAAAAAAGCAAAAATAGTTGCAAATTTACCATATTATATAACAACACCAATAATAATGAAATTATTAGAAGAAAAATTAGATCTAGAAAGTATTACTGTAATGATACAAAAAGAAGTAGCAGATAGGTTAATAGCTTGCCCGGGAGATAAAGAAACAGGGGCTATTACATATGCAGTATATTATTACGCTAAAGCAAAAGGAATAATAGAAGTGCCAAAAAATTCTTTTATACCAGCACCAGAAGTAACATCAAAAGTTATAAATCTTAAATTAAGAAAAGAGCCAGAAGTAAAAGTAAGAAATGAAAAATTGATGTTTGAGATTATAAAAAGTGCATTTATGCAAAGAAGAAAAACCTTATTAAATGCTCTAACAAATGCAAAAGTATTTATAAATAAAGAGGAAGGTATGCACATTTTAGAAAAATTAGGATTAGATATAAACATAAGAGCTGAAAAACTAAGCTTAGAAAATTTTGCGGATATAACCAATATGCTAATTATAAATTACAAATCACAACAATAAGTGATTTAGATTATTGTTAATGGTTATGTTTTAGCCATATAATAAATAAGAAAAAGTTGATATTATAATATTTTTTAAGATTTCCTGTTCCTTGCATTCAAAAAGAATTCATAATGCTTTCTCATCCTTAATATAATTTATAAAAAAACATTAACTAGTAATAGGCTATCTAAAATTTTATAAAAAACTATTTTATTCTATGAAAATATATGTTATAATTAATAAGACATGAATAATAAAATTTGAAAAAATTAAAGGAGAGCTAAATGAATCAGATATTAATTACAAAAAAATTGTATATAACACCTGAACTAAAAAGAAAAAAGAAAGTCTATAAAGTAGAATTCTTTTTATCAATTTTTTTAGTTTTTATATTAATGTCTGCTTACATATATGCTGAATATGATAGAAACAAAAGTGAGGAAGTATCACAAGAAATATTAGCTAATATGGACTTGCAACAAGAAGATACAACAGTTGTAAAAAATAATGTTTTAGTAATAGTTTTAGATGATGAAGAACAATCAGAAGAATTAAATCAAAAAGTAGAAGAAAAACCAGTTGAAGTAAAAAAAGAAATACAAACAACTCAAGAGGGTTATCGTTATGCTACAGTAGCAACAATAAATATTCCGAAAATAGGAATACAATATCCAATATTAGATGGAGAAACAGATTCAGTAGAAGAAACAGAGAAATTATTAAAAATGTCTCCGGTAAGATTTTGGGGACCAGAGCCAAATGAAGTTGGTAATTTCTGTATAGTAGGACATAATTACAGAGATACAAGATTTTTTAGTAAAGTTCCTACATTAGAAAATGGGGATTTAATAGAAATAACAGATTTATCAGGAAAAACAATTAATTATCAAGTATATAACAAATATCAAGTTGTTCCAGAAGATACAAGCTGTACATCACAACTTACAGATGGAAAAAAAGAAATAACTTTAATAACATGTACAAATGATAATAAACATAGAGTTATAGTAAAGGCAAGGGCAATTTAATATTATTGACTTGTGAATAAGATAAAGAAAAATATATATAAACAAAGTGAACTCAAATTATTAGACTAAAAAGTTTAATATTTGAGTTCGTTTTGATATAAAACAATATATTTTAATCAGTACATTACTATTATAGTAGAGAAAAAGGAATATTAAATAAATGTATATGTAAAACTTATTTATTTTCTACTGCTCTATTTACTAAAAACACGTTTAATGAAAATGAGATTTTGTTAGTAACAAAAAAACAATCTTTTCATAATATATAAAAAATATATTTGGGAGGATTTTTTATGGCAAAAATTTTAGTTTTTAACAATGATACAGATAGAATGGAAACATATTATAGAGGAGAAGCAGAGCCAATGCCATATAACACAAATGCAACTTTAAAAGTACGAGAATTTAGAGGATCAAGCAAAAGTAATATATTGTGGACAACAAAAAGGTGCATGCAAAGCTGGAATAGCCAAAGATATATATTTGGAGGTCCTATACCAGTTGGTTTTGCATTCAAGAGACCATGGGAAGGAGGGCATGGTAATCAAAGTCAACACTATGCTGGTGTTGCATTCGATGTAGGTCAAACACTAACACAAACAGCAAGAACACGTTTATGGAACAGTGCAAACAACTCAGGAGTATGGTCTTATGTAGAACCTATAAGCCTTACACCTACATGGGTACACTTTGATAAAAGGTTTCGGCAAGCCAGCTTGTGCCACAGGAGGATTCCCTACATTAAGAAGAGGAAGTTTAAGTAATTACGTATTAATAGCACAAGATGATTTAACCACATTAGGATATAGAACAAATGGATTAGACGGAATTTTTGGTTCTGCAACATTAGAAGCGGTTAGATCATACCAAAGAAATAGAGGATTATCAGTAGATGGAATAGTAGGTTGTAATACATGGAGGTCATTGCAAGAAGATGTAGTAGGAACAGGAGCAACATCTACGACAATAAATTAATATTTATAAAAAACAAGACAAAAAAGTGCAATAATAAATTATTTAATTGTAATTTATTATTACACCTATATAGTGACCAAATTGCACAAAAAGCACTGTGCAATTTTTTGATATAATACGAAACAATATGAAACTTTAAGTTACTTAGGCACAAAGTGAAAATAAACAATTTTTATTTTCAAAAGAAAGTATTATATCAAAATTTTCGATTTGTTAGTATAAAAAGTAAATCCAATAATATGATAATATATAATTGACTTATAATAGTAGCTACCAAATTATTATTAAAATTTATGCATCTTTTTTAGATTGCGAATTATTTGATTTTGATTGTAATTTTAACAATTCAACAGTAAAACTATTGATAGCACTTTTATTATAAGAATTTAATTTTAAATAATTATCTAGAAATTTTGAATCTATCATATCAATTAAAGAAGGTGAATTACATTTTATCAGATCACCAAATAGAAAATTAGAATCTACTTTTAAAGCCTTACAAATACTAATAATAGTATTAGCACTTCCAAAAGCAAGTCCACGTTCCAATTGGCTAATAAATCTAGGAGAAAGATTAGCCTTTTCAGCCAATTGTTCTTGAGTTATATCTAATATATTTCTTGCTAACTTAATTTTTTTACCAATGCTTTTTAGTTGAAAATCCTCATTATTATTCATATATTCCTCCCAATTTATAACTTATCCAAAGTATAGCAATTAACAAATAAAAGTAAAATGAACTATTAATAGTATAGAATATAAAAAATAATATTATATATTCTAGTACTAAAATTTTTAAAATTACTCATATAACATTCAAAATATTATATTTATTAATGTATTATGTTCCATATAGCTAGGAATCGTAATTATAAAAATAAAAAAATTTAAAAAAATTCTAAAAAACCCTTGCAAAATTTAAAAAGTTATATTAAAATTTAGATGAAGTGGAGAGAAGTGGTACAAAGTGGTAGAAAAGTGGAAGATGGAATAGAGGTGAAATTTAATTGCTAATTGGTGAATATGAACATTCTTTAGATACAAAAGGAAGATTAATAATGCCAGCAAAGTTAAGACAAGATATGGGAGAAAAGTTCATCGTAACAAAAGGTCTAGATGGATGTTTATTTGCGTTTTCACAAAATGAGTGGTTAAATTTTGAAACAAAATTAAAAACACTACCTCTATCAGACAGAAATGCTAGAAACTTTGTAAGATTTTTCTTATCAGGAGCTACAGAATGTGAAATAGACAAACAAGGAAGATTTTTAATTCCAAACAATTTAAGAACAGCTGCAAATTTAGAAAAAGAAGCAGTAATAATTGGAGTAGGGACAAGACTAGAAATATGGAATAAAGAAACATGGGAAAAATGTGATGAAAATATATCAGCAGATGAAATTGCAGAAAATATGACAATGCTTGGTATATAACTTGAAAAAGTTTATATAGAAACCAAAGAAAAAACAAAAGACAATTATACAAAAGATAAAATAGCAAAAGATAGTTATACAAAAGATAATTAAATATGAAACTATACAAAAGATAAATAAAAAGATACATAAGAAAATATTACAAAAGATAAAAAACAAAATTTTATACAAAAGAAAAAAATACAAAAGAAATATTAAGTTACAAAAGATAAAAATGTAACTTTAAATTTATACAAAAGACAAAAAATAAAAGTTTTACTAGAGAAAATAATAAAAAACCAAAAGAAAAAAATACATAATAGATAAATGCAGCTGGTGATAAAAAATTACCAGCTGTTTAATGTTAAAAAATCTAGTAAGAGGTGTAAAAGTGGAATTTAAACATAAGCCAGTTCTATTAAAAGAATGTATAGATGGATTAAATATCAAAAAAGATGGAATATATGTAGATGGAACATTAGGAGGAGCTGGGCATAGCAAAGAAATTTTAAAAAAATTAAGTAAGAATGGAAAATTAATAGGAATAGATAGAGATAAAGAAGCTATAAAAGCAGCAAAAGAAAATTTAAAAGAATTTAACAATGTAATATATATACATGATAACCATGACAATCTAAAAGACATTTTAGAAGAATTACAGATTGAAAAAGTAGATGGAATATTATTAGATTTGGGAGTTTCTTCATATCAATTAGATGAAAGAAATAGAGGTTTTAGTTATTTAGGAGAAAATACATTAGATATGAGAATGGACAAAACCCAAACTCTAAATGCAAAAACTGTTGTAAACACATATGAAGAAGAAAAATTAGCAAATATAATATATGAATATGGAGAAGAAAGATACTCAAGGAAAATTGCAAAAAATATATGTGAATATAGAAGTAAAAAAGAAATAGAAACAACAAAAGAGTTAGTAGAAATAATAGAAAATTCAATTCCGAAGTCAAAACAAAAAGATGGACATCCAGCAAAAAGAACATTTCAAGCAATTAGAATAGAAGTAAATAATGAAATAAAACCATTATATAACACTGTAAAAATGTGTATAGACTTATTAAATACAAATGGCAGATTATGCATAATAACATTTCATTCTTTAGAAGATAGAGCAGTAAAAAAAGCATATATAGATGCACAAGGAAAATGTACATGCCCTAGTGATTTACCATATTGCGTATGTGGAGCAAAATCATTAGGAAAAATAATAACAAAAAAACCAATAATAGCAAATAAACAAGAACAAGAAGAAAATACAAGATCCAAAAGTGCAAAACTAAGAATATTTGAAAAGAAATAATATACAAATGAGGGAGGTGAATAACTTATGGCAAAAACAAGATATGAATATACTACCAGTCCAAGAAAAATAGAACCAGATTATAGAACTTCTAAAAAAACAAAAAAGCATAAACCTAAATTAAGAGTAGTAGAAGATTTACCAAGAGAAGAGGTAAAACTATCAAAAGCTCAAAAAGAAAAACATAGAAAACTAACTTTAGTAGTAGCAGGAATATTTCTAATTCTATTAGCTATAAGTTATAGAAACTCTCAGATAAATGAAAAATTTAACAATGTACAACAATTAAAAACTGAGTTATCATCAATAGAAAAAGAAAACGAACAGTTAAAAGTTAATATTGAAAATGGATTAAATTATAACAATATAGAGAAAATGGCAAAAGAAAAACTAGGAATGCAAAAATTAACAAGTAAACAAACAGTATATGTTAATTTACCAAAAAAAGATTATATAGAACCAGCTTCAGAAGAAGTAATAGTTGAAGAAAATAAAAATTGGTTTGAACAAATATTAGAAATAATAAAAGGAAAATAAATAAAAAACTTCTAAAAAACTTTAAGTTATTTAGAAGTTTTTTTATACAATAGGAAAGCTACCCTTTCCTATTGTATAAAAAATGCTTCGCACAACGAATGCACACAATTTTACATACGTAAAATTGGCGCAAGAACAAATTAACGGAAAGCCAAAGATGAATATTAAATATTCTATAAATATTAAGGCTTTCCGATTTGTTCTATAATAGGAAAGTTACCCTTTCCTATTATAGAAAAGTCGCTTCGCACAACGGATGCACACAAATTTTACTAAAGTAAAATTTGGCGCACGAACAATGACGCGGGCTTTGAAATGTTATAAACAGAGAAA
>CALXAB010000021.1 GCA_944386175.1 uncultured Clostridia bacterium | reverse complement strand
ACCTATCATTCAATTTGCAAATCGAGTACAAATATATGAGTTATTGAAATCCATTCAATACTATGATATACTTTTAATATCACAAAAGGGAAGGTCCGTCCCAAAAATCCCTAATATTAGGGATTGAAGGAACGTCCCCTAAAGGAAGGTTGTTAAAATGTTAGAAAAAATAAATTCACCAGAAGATGTGAAAATTCTAAATGATGAAGCTAAAAAGCAATTAGCAGAGGATATAAGAAATTATATATTAGAAATTGTAGCAGAAAATGGTGGGCATCTAGCTTCTAATTTAGGTGTAGTAGAATTAACTATTGCATTACACAGTGTGTTTGATTTACCAAAGGATAAGATAGTGTGGGATGTAGGTCATCAAGCATATGTACATAAAATTTTGACAGGAAGAAAAGAACAGCTAAAAACCTTAAGGAAATTGAATGGCATAGCAGGTTTTCCAAAGACAAGTGAATCAGAAATGGATTGCTTTAATACAGGGCATAGTAGTACATCAATATCAGCAGCATTAGGAATGGCAAGAGCAAGAGATATAGAAGGAAAAAATAATAATGTAATAGCAGTAATAGGGGATGGAGCTTTAACAGGAGGAATGGCGTTAGAAGCGTTAAATGACGCGGGATATAGTAAGACTAGAATTACAGTTATATTAAATGATAATGAAATGAGTATATCAAAAAATATTGGTGGATTAAATATGTTTTTAAGTAAATTAAGAACTAAAAAAACATATACAAAATCGAATATTTCAGCTAAAAAAATAATTAAGAAAATCCCTGTTATTGGAAAACCAATAGTAAAGATAGTTCAAAAAATAAAAAGAGGAATAAAACAATTAATTATACCAAAAATGTTTTTTGAGGATATTGGTTTTAGATATTTAGGACCAGTTGATGGACATAATGAAGCAGAACTTGAAAGAATGTTAAAAATTACAAAAGAACTAGATGGACCAATATTATTACATGTTTTAACTAAGAAGGGAAAAGGTTATAAAATAGCAGAAGAAAATCCAGATAAATTCCATGCAACAGGACCATTTAATATAGAAAATGGAGAAAGTAAAAAAGCAAAGAAACCAGATTATTCTAAAATATTTGGACAAAAGTTAGTAGAACTAGCAAGAAAAAATGATAGAATAGTAGCAATAACAGCTTCAATGAAAGATGGAACAGGATTAAGTAATTTTGCTAAGGAATTTCCAAATAGATTTTTTGATATAGGAATAGCAGAACAACATGCATTAGGATTAGCAGCCGGAATGGCAAAAGAAGGGACAATCCCTGTAGTTCCTATATATTCATCATTCTATCAAAGATGTTATGATCAAGTCATACATGATATAGCAATGCAAAATTTACCAGTAGTTATGTGTGTGGATAGAGCAGGCATAGTGGGAGCAGATGGAGAAACGCATCAAGGCACATTGGATATGGCGTTTTTTAGATTAGTACCAAATTTGACAATATTGGCTCCAAAAGATTTTAAAGAATTAGAAGATATGTTAGAATTTGCAATTAATTTAAAAAAACCAGTTATTATTAGATATCCAAGAGGAGGGGAAGAAAATTATAAATTTATTCAGCATGAAGAAATAAAATTAGGAAAAGCGGAAATATTAAAAGAAGGACAAGACTTAACAATAATAGCAATTGGAAAGATGGTTGCAAGAGCAATTAAAATAGCAGAAAATTTAGAGAAAAGAGATATTAAAGAACAAGAGCAGAAATCAATTAATGAAAATTTAGGATTAGAAAAAAACTTAAATGAAAAATCTATAAAAGCAGAAGTTATAAATGCTAGATTTTTAAAACCATTGAATAAAGAGACAATAAAAAAATCAATAATAAAAACTAAAAATGTAATAACAATTGAAGATGGAACAATAATCAATGGATTAGCAACAGCTATTAAAGAACTAATAATAGATGAAAAATTAGAAGATATAAATATAAAATCTTATGCATATCCAGATGAATTTATAAAACATGGTGGAGTTGAAGAACTAGAAAAAATTTATGGAATAGATGAACAAAATATTATAGAAGATATTAAAAAAATGAAAATACCAATAGAAAAATAAAAATTAATTTTTAATATTAGAAAAACTTTGATAGAGTAAAGATAGAACGCATTTTTATTGTACAGGAAGATATACCAAAAATGAATAGAAAATTTTATAGAAAATATTAAAGAGAAGGAGAAAACAAAAAGAAAATGGACAAACAAGAATTATTAAAAGATTACAAAAAGCAAGATGACAGAATATGTTTATCACAAGTATTAGATAAAATAGAATTTTGCAAAAGCAGAAATAAAATAGAATTTACAGAATTTTTAGATATGTATCAATTATCATTAGTAGAAAATTTCTTGAAAAAAATTCAATTCAAAAATTATATGTTATATGGAGGATATGAAGATGCAGAAAGAAAAATATTGATAGTGTATCCAGAAAAATATGATATAACTATGTTAGAAAAAAATTATGATAAAATATTAAAAATAGTAAGAATTACATTACCAGAAGAAGAAAAAGGAAAGTACACACATAGAAATTATTTGGGAGGAATAATAAAATTAGGTCTAAGAAGAGAAAAGGTAGGAGATATTTTAGTAGTAGAAGATGGAGCAGATATAATTACATTAGAAGACTTTTCAATTATTCTAAAAAAGGAATTACCATCGCTTACTAGATTTGAAAATAGTAGAGTAGAAATAAGTGAACTTAAAAACTTGAGAAAAAAAGAACTTAATATGGAAACAATAAAAATAATAGTACCATCATTTAGGCTAGACAATTTTGTATCTGATTTAGCTAGAACATCAAGAAGTAAAGCAGTACAGATAATAAATCAAGAAAGAGTTTTTGTAAATGGTCAAAATGAGACAAAACCAGCAAAACAAGTGAAGTTAAATGATATAATAACGATAAGAGGAAAAGGCAGATTTATTATAAAAGAGATTTCTGGGAACACTAGAAGCGGAAGAATAGTAGTTGTAGTAGAAAAATGGAATTAGGGGACGTTCCTTCAATCCCTAAAATTCGGGATAATAGGGACGGACCTTCCTTTGGTTTAAGGGGACAGCATCATAAAATATATGATTTTTCGGTTCAATACATAATTTAAGAAATTCTAAATTAATTTTTTGGCACCCTTTCACTTAGTCCGAGCTAAAGCTCGACGTGAACATTTTCCAAAAAATTAATAAAGAAGTTCTAAAATTATTCCAATCACATTCAAAATCATATATTTTATGATGCTGTCCCCTTGGTCCGTCCCTATTATCCCGAATTTTAGGGATTGAAGGAACGTCCCCTAATTTAATTCAACTACAGTTACTCCCATTTCTCCTTCTCCAAAAGTCCCAAGCCTAAAAGAAGAAACATGAGGATTTGATTTTAAAAATCTATGGATACCATCTTTTAATTTTCCAGTTCCTTTACCATGAATAATCCTAACAGTTTGTAATTTAGCTAAAGAACAATCATCCAAGAATTTGTCTACAACGAAAATAGCTTCTTCAACATTTAAACCTATTACATTAATTTCTGATTTAGCAAATTTTGTTTTAGAGATTCCAGATACATAACCAGAAAAGGTGCTAGCACTATTTTTTTGAGTTTTATAACTTTCTTGAGTTTTATAACTTTCTTGAGTCTTACAAGCTTTTTGCGTTTTACACATCTTCTGAGGTTTACGCAAGTATTTAATATCTATGTTCATTTTGATAGCTCCAACTTGAATTTGAACTGTGTTTGATCTAGAAACTCCAGACAATACAGTTGCATTTTGATTTAATGTAGTTACAAAAACTTCAACATTTGGCTTTATCTCTTCAGGTTTTATCTCTTCAGATTTTATTTCTCCAGGTTTTAGAGTATCGGAATTATCTGATAAATTATTTTTATCATCATTTAAATTATACAAATTATTAATATTATTTAAATCAATATTTCCACCAATACCTTTTATTTTATCATTTAATGTATTTCTCAAATTATTTAATTTTCTATTAGCTGAGTTTGCATCAAAACTTCCAGCATTAGAATTACCATAAATATTATTATCATAAGCTATATTAGAAAAATTATTTAATATTTCAGTCATTTGCTTGATAATTTTATTTGAGTCTTCTTTTGCGTCTAGTAAAATATTTCTAGCTTTAATTTTTGCATTTTCTATTAAATCACGTTTTTTCTTTTCTAAATCAGAATAATCGTTTTCTAATTTTTTTCTCAAAAGTGAAATTTGATTTAATTCTTTTGTAGTTTCTTCTTTTTCTTTTTCGATTTTCGTTTTATCATCATAAATATTTTTTAGCAATTCTTCAATATTGATATCTTGTTTAGACATTCTAGATTTTGCGTCATTTATGATATTTTTACTTAATCCAAGTTTTTCGCTTATTTCAAAAGCATTACTTTTTCCAGGAATACCAAGTAATAGTTTGTAAGTTGGTGATAAAGTAGCTATATCAAACTCAACAGAAGCATTTTGAAACCCATTAGTTACTAAAGCATATTTTTTTAGCTCAGGATAATGTGTAGTAGCAATAACTAAGCTACCATTGTTTTTAAAATATTCCAAAATACTAATAGCGAGATTAGCACCTTCTAATGGATCAGTTCCAGAGCCTAATTCATCTACAAGAATTAAGGAATTTCCAGTAGATTGATTAATAATATCAACAATGTTTAACATATGTGATGAAAATGTACTTAATGATTCACTAATACTTTGATTATCTCCAATATCAGCAAAAATGTTATCAAAAACATAAATACTAGATTTTTCATCAGCTGGAATATTTAATCCACTACATGCCATACATGTTAAGAGACCCGCAGTTTTTAAAGAGACAGTTTTTCCACCAGTATTAGGACCTGTAATTAAAAGTACAGAAGATTTGCTATTTAAAGATAAAGAAATAGGAACAACTTTATCATTTGCAATTAACGGATGTCTAGCATTAATTAAATTAATACTTTTTTCCTGATTAATAACAGGAGTAATTGCATTAATAGAATTCGAATATTTAGCTTTAGCAAAAATAAAATCCAGTTTTCCTATGATTTCAACATCTGTAGCTAATTCATTAGTATAATCATAAAATAAAGAAGACAAATGCTGTAAAATTTTTTCAATTTCAATTTCTTCTTCAATCTTTAAATTATTAACTTCATTATTTAATTCAAAAATAGAAATAGGTTCAATGAAGACTGTAGAACCTGCATTAGACATATCGTGTATCAATCCTTTAACCTGACTTCTGTATTCTTCTTTAACAGGGATAACAAACCTGTCATTTCTTATAGTAATAATAGGTTCTTGTATAAATTTTGAATATTTGGCAGAATGAATAAAATCATTCAATTTTGAACGAATATCCTGTTCTAAATTTCTTTGTTTTCTTCTAATATTTTTTAAATTAGTAGAAGCATTGTCATCTATAGTATTTTCATCAATAATACATTTAAATACTTTTGAGATAATATCTTTATTAGTATAAAGCATATTAAATAAATCTGATAAGATAGGAAAATCAGATTTATTTATAAAATCTTTATCAAAATAATTTTTTAAATCTAAACAAAGTTTAAAAATATTAGCTAAATCTAAAATAGACTTTGCAGACAAAGTAGAACTACTTTCCAAACTTTTTATAGGAATATCAATATTTGATATTTCAAAAAAAGAAGGACTACTATTTCTATATATTAAATTAACAGCTTCGCTAGTTTCTGATAACATCTGGTTAACAATTATTGATGAATTTTGAGGCTCTAAATTAGAGCATATATTTTTTCCAATATATGTGATACAAAATGAACTTAAAATTTCTTTTATTTTATTATATTCTAATTTTTCTAAATATTTATTTGTGTACATAAAAAACCCCCCTTAAAGTATATAACAATTTTTTGATTGTGTCTACTCTAAGAAGGGAGTTTGTTAAAGATGGAATAATTAACAGTTGTTATTATTTTTATTAACAAAAAATAAAATGAAAACCATTGACAAAAACAATGCAATAAGATATATTTGTTGATATAAGTAATTAGTACATTTTATAAAAGTAAAAAAGAACCTTGAAAACTATATATCTTGCAAAAAATGATATATATATTTTTTATTTGTAATGAGTAGAGATAAAATAAAGGTTCAATTTATGAAATAAAATGGAAAATCATAGAAAACAAGTATAAAAAAAGTAAAAAGAGAAAACATAAGAAAAGGGGGAAATAAAGTGAAAGAACAAATCAAGGAAAAGCAAAATGAAGAATTAACTAAAGAAACTAAGAAAAATAAAAAAGATGCAAAAGGTATAACATTAATAGCACTAGTAATAACAATAATAGTGTTACTAATCCTTGCAGGAATAAGCATAGCAATGCTAACAGGAGAAAATGGAATATTAAATAAAGCGACAACAGCAAAAACAAGTACAGAAATAGGAGAAGAGAAAGAAAAAGTAGAACTATCAGCAGTAAAAGCAATGGGAGATGACAAAAGGGGAGAAATTACCGAAGAAAATTTAGACAAAGAATTAGCAAACTATATAGGAAAAAGAGATGTAGATTATGAGCTAAGTGGAGCAGGACCATTTACAGTAAAATATATAGATAGTGGAAGAAAATATATAGTAAATAAAGATGGACGTGTAGAAGAATATGTACCAGTAAATGGAAAATATTATGATACAGATACAGATATTACAATTGGAGAATATCCAGTAACAATACCAGGAGGAGCAACAATATCAAATATACCAGGAGAATATGAAAGTGTAGAAGATGGACTTGTAATATATATAACAAATGAAGAGAAAATAGCAGACTGGAGTGATACAGAAACAATCCAAAAAACATATGACCAATTTGTATGGATACCAGTAGATAAAGAAACAGCAATAATAGAAGAGGGAAAAGAAATAACAGGAAGCACGAATTCAGAAAAATTTACAAGTTTAAAAAATTATGTTTCAAGTATATCAAGTCCAACAAATGGACCAAGTAAATACCCAATGGCAGTAAAAAAATCCGATGGGAAATATAGTGGAATATTATATGATTTCAAAGAAGAAAATGCTACTATAACAATAACACCAAAAGATTATACAACAACATCAAAATGTAGAGAACCAGACGATATAAGTGATGATTCAAGCAATAGTACTATAACAGAATCGAGTTTACAAGAAGAATATAAAACAATGATAGAAAGAGTAGCTAAAAAAGGAGGATTTTGGGTAGGAAGATATGAAACATCAAATATGAGCAGTTCAAACTTTACAACAAACCCAATAAAAGTAATAAAAGGAACAACAAAGGGTATAAGTACTGTAACATGGTATAAAATGTATGAAGGACAAAAAGGATATAAAAATGCAAAACTAGCAAATAGTGAAACAACAAGTAGTATGATATGGGGAAGTCAATGGGATCAGATAATGATATGGATGAGAGAAATAAGAAATACTGTATATCCATCAAATGGTAATTACTATATTACGAATTCAGTAGGGATGGGAAATTACGGAAATATAAGTGGAGTAGATGATGGATATTATAGTACATCAGCTCCAGCAGAAACAGGATGTTTTAAAACAAAGAATATATATGATTTAGCAGGAAATGTATATGACTGGTCATTAGAGGTCGAATTCACCAACACTCGAGTGTATCGAGGTGGCAACTACTACAATGCAGATGCCAGCCACACTAGAGCGAGTTTTCGTGAGGGCATCGGCATGGGTAACGTCCTTCCGAAATTTGGCTCTAGGTCCACACTTTATTAGTAGTACTGAGTCCTGATACTCCAAAATCAAAATTAATTATAAATTAAAATTAAATAGATAAGGTAGGTAGGAAACAATTTTGTTTCAAAGTGGCGAAGGCACGATGAAGCAAAATTGTTCCTACCGGACTAGTCCATATTTTTTTGCAAAAATATAGTACAATAGCAATACAAAAAACATGCTATTGTACATTTCAACTTTTTAAATCAAATTTTTATTAAATCAAATAATTAAAATCAAGTTAAATCAGATTTTTATTAAATCATATAATTAAATTCAAACTTCAAAAATCCAAAAAAATAAGAAAAAAAGATAAAACAAGAGACAAATAAAGAGAAAATATAAAAATCCAAATATTTACTATAAAAGCAAAATTGACAAAAAAGGTAATAAAAAATATAATTAAGGAGGTAATTGAAATAGTAAAATATAATTTTACATATTTAGATTATATAGTGTATAAAAGAATACTATATACAGAGCCCAAAAGCATAAATGCATTATTAAAAGAGGATGGAAAAGAATATAGCACAAAATACATTTTGAACAAAGAAAGCAAAAAAAGCAAAGAAAATCAAGAAAACAAAATAAAGAAAACACAAGAACATGACAAATTTTTCAAGCAGATTTTCAAAAATAAAAAAGAAACAGCAATATTTATAAATAGATATTTAGAGCTAAAAGAAACAAAAAACGAACTAAAAGCAGAAGATATAGAAGAATGCAATACAGAATTTATAAATGAAAACATGGAAAAATTACAATCAGATATATTATACAAAATAAAAGGAACGCAAAGTTATATACTAATAGAACATCAAACAACAATAGACTATAGAATGCCATTGCGAATATTAGAATACTGTATAGAAATTATGAGAAAAATAGAAAAGCAAGAACAAATGAATTTTAGAAAAATGAAATATCCAACAATTTATCCAATAGTATTATATACAGGAAAAAGAAAATGGAAAGTAGAAACAAAAATAAAAAATTACGAAGATAATTATTTAGGAATAAAAGGAATATCATTTACAAATTATAAATTATTAGACATAAATAATTATACAGAAGAAGAATTGTTAAAAGAAGAAGGAATAATAGCAAAAGCAATGTTAATGGAAAAAGCCAAAAACAAAGAAGAAATTGTAGAAATAGTAGAAAAAATAGCAAAACAAAAGATGAGAAAAGAAGATAAAGAATTTTTAGTAAAAACAATAAAAGGGTTTTTAAAAAATAAAATAGAAGTAGAAAAAACAGAAGAAATAATAAAAAAGATAAATATAAAAAGGGAGGAAAGCGAAATGGTAATAGAAAATTTAGAAAGAATATGGGACAAATCAATAAGAGAAGGCAGAAAAAATGGAATAGAAATACGGTAGAAAAGATGGAATAAAAACAGCAACACGTGACATTGTAATAGAAATGTTAAAAAATAAAATGGATGATGAAATAATAAAGAAAATATCTAAAATAAAGCAGAATGATTTAGAACAAATAAAAAAAGAAATAGCATTATAACAAACATATCGTACTAATACAAAAATAGTTATAAACCCAAAATTTATAGCTATTTTTTATTTTACAAAAACAATTGCAAAAAAGAAAAAACTATGATATAAAATATATAATGAAAAAAGTGAGAACAAAAATCTCTAAATCAAAAGAATTGAGGTGAAATGATGATAAAGGCTTATGCGAAGACAGACATCGGAAAAGTTAGAGAAATAAACCAAGACTCATACTATATATCAAACTCATTAGACGAAGTCCAATTATATATGCTAGCAGACGGAATGGGAGGATATAATGGAGGAGAAATAGCAAGCAAACTAGCAATTCAATCAGCAAAAAGCTATATAGAAAATAATTTTAAAGACATAGAAAAAGACAGAGACAGTATTATACAACTAGTTGGAAGTAGTATGGAATATGCAAACATGATTGTATATGAAAAATCAAAAGAAAGCAAAGAATTAGAAGGAATGGGTACTACTTTAGAAATTTGTTTAATATATAATAATAGGGTATTTATTGGACATGTAGGAGACAGTAGAATTTACAGAATAAGAAAAGAATTTATGAGAAAATTAACACAAGATCATAGCTATGTGCAAAAATTAGTAAAAGATGGAACAATAACCCAAGAAGAAGCAGTTCATCATCCTCAAAAAAATATGTTGATGAAAGCACTGCGGTTGTAATGCTTTTGTAGAACCAGATGTAATGGCAAAAGGATTTTTAAAAGATGATATATTAATAATGTCATCAGATGGACTAACAAATATGGTTTCACAAGATGAAATATTTAAATTAGCAAAAAAGGATATAGAGCAAGCTCCTAAAGAGTTAGTTGAAATAGCTAATAAAAATGGGGGATATGACAATATAACAGTTATTATAATAAAGAATATATAAACTATCTACATAAAAACATTTTAATGAGAGAAGGTTCCAACCAAATTTGAGCCTTAAGGAAGGAATGAGATTAAATATGAATTTAGAAGGTAAAGTATTAGGAAGTAGATACGAAATTATCGAAAAAATAGGTACTGGGGGAATGGCAACTGTTTATAAAGCGACAGATAAAGTTCTAAAAAGATATGTAGCAGTAAAAATACTAAGAGATGAATTCACAACAGACGAAGAATTTATAAAAAGGTTTGAAGCAGAAGCACAATCAGCAGCAAGACTTACACATGCAAATATTGTTTCAATATTTGATGTAGGAGTAGAAGGAAATTTATACTATATAGTAATGGAACTAATACAAGGAAAAACTCTAAAAGAAATTATAGTAGAAGAAAGAGGACCACTACCTTGGAAATGGTCAGTAAATGTGGCAATTCAAATAGCTTCAGCATTAGAAGTAGCACATAGAAACAATATTATACATAGAGATATAAAACCACATAATATAATAATAACAGAAGATGGAATAGCAAAAGTAACAGATTTTGGAATAGCAAAAGCGGTTTCAAACTCAACAATAACAGCATTTGGAACAACAATAGGTTCTGTACATTATTTTTCACC
Organism: uncultured Clostridia bacterium; assembly: GCA_944386175.1. Lineage (GTDB taxonomy): Bacteria > Bacillota > Clostridia > TANB77 > CAG-508 > CAG-269. The sequence goes on along the minus strand of CALXAB010000021.1, from coordinate 18,832 downwards.
AGAGCATGCAAGAGGTGGATTTACTGATGCAAAATCAGATTTATATTCTTTAGGAGTAGTAATGTATGAAATGGTAACTGGAAAAGTACCATTTGACGCTGACACTCCAGTATCTGTAGCCTTAAAGCACATGCAAGAAGAACCAGAAGAGCCAATAGAAATAAATCCAAATTTACCAACAGCAGTAAATAAAATAATAATGAAAGCATTACAAAAAGATACAACATTAAGATATCAATCAGCCACAGAAATTTTAAGTGATTTAAGAAGTGCCTTAAAAAACCCAGATGGAGATTTTGTAGAAGAACCATCATATGACGCAACAGCCAAAACACAAAAAATAAATACAGATATATATGGAAATATTCAAGAGCCAAAAAATAATAATAGAAAAAAAGAAAATAAATTAAAAAGCTTTATAAAATTACATAAAGGATTAAGTATATTTATAGGTTTAATAATTCTATTTGCAGTAGCATTAGGAGGAACAATAGGAGTATTAAACTTAACAAATCCAAATGAAGTAGATATGCCAAAAGTAGTTGGATTATCAGAAGAAGAAGCTAAACAAGAAATAGAAAATGCAAAATTAGTATTTGAAGTAGGAAAAGAAGAATATAACAAAGATGTACCAGAAGGATATGTAATCTCTCAAAAAGCAGAATCAGACTTAGGAGACTATACTACAGAACCAGGAGATAAAAAAGTAAAAGAAGGAAGCAAAATACTAGTTTCAATAAGTAAAGGACAGGAAAAAACAAAAGTACCGAATGTAGAAGGAAAAGAAAAAGAAGAAGCAGTAAAATTATTAGAAGAAGCTAAATTAGAAGTAGAAATAATAGAAGAAACAAGTAAAACAGTAGAAGAAGGATATGTAATAAGTCAAGAAACAGAAGCAGATACAGAAGTATTTGCAGGAGATACAGTAAAAATACATGTAAGTACAGGAACAGGAATAAAACAAGTAACAGTAGTTAGTGTAATAGGTCAAGATGAAGCAACAGCAAAAAGTACTTTAGAAGGTTTAGGATTAAAAGTAAATGTAACATATACAGATAGTACAACAGACAATGGCAAAGTAACAAAACAAAGTATAACAGAAGGAAAAGTTGTAGATGAAGGAACAACAGTTACATTAACAGTAAACAAAGTAGCAGAAACAAAAACAGTAACAGTAAATATAAATGTTAAAAATATAACAGGAGGATATAAAGAAGCAACAGGAGACGATGAAAACGAAAATACATCAGGAACGACAAATGTTAGTAAAACAGTAAACATCAAAGTAAACAGCGAAACAAGAACAGGAATAAGTAAAAACGAAACAAACTATTCATTACAAATCTCAGGAAAAGAGGGAGAAGCAACAAGTGTAACAGTAACAATAACAGACCCTAATACAGGAGCAGAAATATACAGCTCAACTCAACAAGTAACATTTGGAAGCCAAAATTCATTAACATTTAAATAAAGGGGACGGTCCTTAAATCCCTAATATTAGGGATTATGGGGACGGTCCTTTAATGAATTAATATAAACTTTCTAAATGAATTAATATGTACTTTCTATTAGATAAAACTTTAATAACAGATACACTCAATTTTACTAATGTGAAAAATTTTAAGGCAAAATAAAGAAAGATTGAAAATATTGTAGAAGGGGAATTAAATGCACGGATTAATAATAGAAAATATATCAAATTTATACAAAATAAAAACTAACAAAAATATATATGAAGCAGTAGCAAGAGGAAAATTCAAAAATGACAATATAACACCTGTAGTTGGAGACAATGTTGTATTTGAAGTAACTGATGAGGAGAATAAAAAAGCAGTAATAGAAGAAATTTTAGAAAGAAAAATATATGTAAAAAGACCTAAAATAGCAAATATAACTCAAATGATATTTGTATTGTCAAGTAAAGATCCCAAACCAGATATATTAATGCTAGATAAACAACTAGCTTTTGCAGAGTTTTTAGGAGTAAAAAGTTTAATTCTTTTAAATAAGACAGATTTAGACAATAAAAAACGATTTAAAGAGATTAGATTGACTTATGAGAAAATAGGATATAAAGTTATTGAAACACAAGCAAAAGAAGGCATAGGAATAGAAGAATTAAAAAAAGAGTTAAAAGGGAATATAAATGTATTTTCAGGAAATTCAGGAGTAGGAAAATCAACACTGATCAATGGGATTTTCAAAGAACAAATGACACAAGAAGGAGAAATTAGCAAGAAAAATAAAAAAGGAAAAAACACAACAACTTATATAAAGTTATATGAGATAGATAAAAATACATATATTGCAGATACACCTGGATTTTCTACTTTTGATATATCAGAAATAGAAAGTGATAAATTATGTAATTACTTTAAAGAATTCAAAGAATACATAAAAAATTGTGAATATATAGGATGTACACATATAAAAGAAGAAAACTGTGGAATAAAACAAGCATTGGAAAATGGCAAAATAACAGAAAATAGATATCAAAATTTTTGTAAAATATATCAAGATTTAAAAGAAAAGGAGAAGAGAAAATGGTAGAAATATCAACATCTATATTAAGTGTAAAAAAAGGTGAAGAATCAGAAACATTTTTTAAATTAGAAAGAGCAAAAACTGACTATTTCCATATAGATGTGATGGATGGAAAATTTGTGGAAAAAGATACATACAAAAAAATGTTGGAATATGCCTCATATATAAAAAGAATATCAAATTTGCCACAAGATGTACATTTAATGGTAGAAAATGTGAAAACAGCAATAGATGATTTTTTGTCAGTAGAGCCAAATATAATAACATTTCACTTAGAAGCATGTAAAGATAAAGAAGAAATATATAAATATATAAATTATATTAAAGAAAATAACTGTAAAGTTGGAATAGCTATAAAACCTGAAACAAACATCGAAGAAATATATGAATTTTTACCTAATATACATATGTGTTTGGTAATGACAGTTGAACCAGGAAAAGGTGGTCAAACATTGTTAACTGATATGATAGATAAAGTGAAAAAATTAAATGAATATGTAAAGAAAAATGATATTGAATTAGATATAGAAGTTGATGGTGGTATTAATTTAAAAACAGCTCCAGAGTTGAAAAAAGCAGGTGCAAATATTTTAGTTTCTGGTACGGCTATTCTTATGGCTAATGATTATAAAGTTATAATTGATGAAATGAAAGAAGAATAATATTTTAAGGAATAATAAAAAATTTACAAATATAATTATATAAAAATTAAAAGTATCTAACAAAATTATTAGATACTTTTAATTTTTATATATAGCTTATAAATAGATATTTTAATAAATGATGCTATTTTTTTGTTGAAGAATTTTCATCTACATCTTTTTTATCTTTTAAAATTATACTAGCAACTAAAGTTCCTAAACCAAGAACCACAGTAATTATTGAAATTACAGTTCCTACATAAGGAATTAATCCTAATGCCCATATTATTATAGAAGAAATTATTAAAATTCCAAATATTCCTATAGTTTTTTCTATTTTTAACTTATTACAAATCAACTTATTAGCAACAATTATAAAAATAGATTTACTTAGCATAAGTAATGCTAATAATAATATAAACATTAAAGCAGCAACACTAGCAGTTATATTTATAAGTAATAAAGCTACAGAAACTACTAAAAGTATTATAGGTGTTAAAATTCCTAATCCAATAACTGGTAATATTTTCTTTATTGCTAAATTAGAAGATTTTTCAGTAAATTTAGGAGTTAACCATAAAATTAATAACCAAATTACTATAGTTAATACAAGAAAACTACCTAAAGATAATAGATATGCTTGTATATTATTAGAAGATAAAACTTCTTCTTTATTAAAATTAGTATTTCCACCTACAGCCCCGTCAGGGATTGAAATCTCTTCTTTAGCAGTATAATTTAAATTACCAGAAATTATACCTTGAGAAACTATTGTATTAGAATTTTCTTCAGATACATCGGCTTCCTCTTGTGCAAAATTGATATTTGAACAATCAACATAAGCATTTCTACCAATTGTACCATTTATATTTAAAGTATCGCAAGATACTCTCATATCTCTATATACATATCCAGTGATATTAACAGTATCAGACAAAGCATATAAATCGTAAACTACACCTTTAATATTTACATTAGGTGCTGTAGTAAATAAATTACTAAATACGTAACCTGTTTCAGTTACAGTAACAGAATTTGCAAAAATAAATGCATCTCCACCTATTTGTGATGAAATAGTAACATTATTTGCTATAATAAATAAATTACCATCTACAATATAATCTACAGTTATATTTGTTCCTGTAAGATAAACATCACCTTGTTTAAAATTTTCTTCTGTAGTTGCTGTATTCTCAGTATTTTCAGCATCAGTTTGCTCAGTTCCTTCAGTTTCTGTTGCTGAACTGTTTGCTTCACCGTCTTCATTAGTTACCTCAGTAGAAATTGGTGTTGCTTCTTGATCTCCTTCAGCAGCATTAACTATAGGTAAAACTAAAGCACATAAAATTAAAATAAAAGATATAAAAATCTTTAAATTTTTCTTAATCATAAGAACCTCCTTTGTATTTTTTTATTAATATATACAAAATATATAACTTAATTAATTTTTTGTCAATAAATATCTTAAAAGTTATTCAAATTGCAATATTACAACTTACAGGTATATGGAGAATAATATTGCAATTAAAGTCATGATTTATGTGTAGATAAATAGCGATTACAAAAATCTTTTATGCAACAAGAATCACACTTAGGTTTTCTGGCGATACAAGTATTTCTACCATGCCAAACTAATAAATGATTAATATCCTTCAAAGTATCTTTAGGAAAGATTTTTATTAAATCTTGTTCAATTTTTGAAGGTTCTTTTTGTTTAGAAAAGCCAGTCAAATTAGAAATTCTTTTAGCATGAGTATCAACAGCAATACCATTAGCTATACCAAAAACTTCTAATAAAATAACATTAGCACTCTTTCTGCCAACACCAGCTAAAGTAAGTAACTCATCCATAGTATTAGGAACAATACCATTAAAATTTTCTATGACTTGTTTAGCACATAATTTTATATTTTTAGCCTTGTTTTTGTAAAATCCACAAGGATGAATGATATTTTCTAATTCAGTAATATCAATATCGACAAAATCCTTTATAGTTTTACATCTTTCAAACAAAGCTGGTGTTGTTTTATTTACTCTTTCATCTGTGCATTGAGCAGAAAGCATAACTGCAACAACTAATTGAAAAGGTGTTTCAAAATCTAAACTACAAGTTGCGTCTGGGTAAGCATTTTTTAAATTATTTATAATTTTTATAGCGTTTTCTTTTTTCATATCTAATTTCATTCCTTACTATATTTAAATTTTTTTTATAATAACATAATTAATAAAAAATTACAATTTTGTGATTTAAAAATAAAAGATTACTAGATTTTTAGCTTATATTTTACACCAAACTATTAAAAGATAATAGCTATACAATAGAAGAAGAGAATCTTATACAAACAAAATCAACATAAAATGGAACGATTAAAAACAAGAAACAATATAATATATAAAAAGGAATGGAGGTAATAAAATGTTTAGAATATTAAAAAAGACATTAGCAGTATGTTTAATAGGATTAGGTCTAGGAATCTTGTTAGTTTTATTACTTCCTGTAACAGGGTGGTTGTTTCTGATAGGAGTAGCCGTAGTATGCGTAGGCTTAATGTGGCTAGCATGCTAATTTAGAAGGAGGGATATACATATGACTATAGTAGTAAAAAAAGTTCCAAAATTTTTAAGAGGTTTTGTGAAGCTAATATTTAGGATAAAAGATTAGATAAAAATAGAAATTGCCATTTTTGGACGCGTCCCCAAAATGGCAATTTTCGTAAATTTGTTCTATAATAGGAAAGTTACCCTTTCCTATTATAGAAAAGTCGCTTTGCTCCAACGTTGCACACAATTTTACATATGTAAAATTGGCACAGAACAAATTAACGGAAAGCCAAAGAGAAAAGCTAAAGATTGTACAGATGTTAAGGCTTTCCGATTTGTTCTTGTACTATTTTTATTAAATAAAATTGTGTGCATTTGTTTCGTAAAGCGTTTTGTTCTTGAATCGAGTTTTTCCTATTCAAGAACAAAAAAAAGAGACTAAGCTCTTTTAACTTTACCATTTTTTAAACATTTAGCACACACATGAATTCTTTTTGTTTCTCCATTAATAATTGCTTTAACACTTCTTAAATTTGGTTTCCAAGTTCTAGAAGTTCTTTTACTTATATGAGAACGAGTAATGCTAAGTTTATTTCCATGACTAATTGATTTTTCACATATTTCACATTTTGCCATTTCTAAATTGCACCTCCTAAATATCTTAAATAAACTGACTATTAACAAGTTTAACACAAAAGCAAATAAAAAACAAGTATTTTTTGAAAATTTATAAAAATTCCTTGCAATATAAGAAATTTATGATATAATAAATAAGCTATATGAAAAATGAAGGAAAGGATTGAATTTAAATGAATTGTAAAGTAGAAAAAACAGACAATGCAAATGAAGTAAAATTAGAATTAATAGTAGAAGCTTCTAAATTTGATGAAGCAATTAAAAAAGTATATTTTAAAAGTGCAAAATATTTTAATATTCCAGGATTTAGAAAAGGTAAAGCACCAATGAATATAGTTGAAAAATATTATGGAAAAGAAATTTTTTATGAAGACGCTTTTAATGAAGTTGCACCAGAAGCAATGGAAGAAGCAGTTAAAGAAAACAATCTAGAAGTTGTAAGCAGACCAGATATTGATGTTACACAAATAGGAAAAGGACAAGACTTAATATTTACAGCTATTATGCAAATAAAACCTGAAGCAAAACTTGGAAAATATAAAGGTATAGAAATTAAAAAAATTGAGTATAATGTAACAGATGATGATATTAATCACGAACTAGAACATATGCAAGAACATAATGCAAGAATGGTAACAGTTGAAGATAGAGCAGTAGAAAGTGGAGATACAGCAACAATAGATTTTGAAGGATTTGTTGATGGTAAAGCTTTTGAAGGTGGAAAAGCAGAAGGACATGAATTAACAATAGGAAGTAATACATTTATTCCAGGATTTGAAGACCAAATAATTGGAATGAAAATTGATGAGGAAAAAGATATAAATGTAAAATTCCCAGATGAATATTTTTCAAAAAATTTAGCTGGAAAAGATGCAACATTTAAAGTTAAAGTTCATGAAATAAAAAGAAAAGAATTACCAGAACTTGATGATGAATTTGCTAAAGATGTTAGTGAATTTGATACATTAAAAGAATTAAAAGAAGATATTAAGAAAAAACAAGAAAAACAAAATAAAGATAAAGAAAAATACGAAACAGAAGAAGCAGTGATTAAAGCAGTAGTTGAAAATATGGAAGTTGATATTCCATCAGGTATGATAGAAACAGAAGTTGAAAACATGTTAAAAGATTTTGAACAAAGAATGTCTTATCAAGGAATAAAACTAGACCAATATTTAAATATGTTAGGTAAAACTCGTGATGAGATGAAAAAAGAATATGAGCCTCAAGCAATTGAAGGAATAAAATCAAGATTAGCATTAGAAGCTGTTATAAAAGCTGAAAAAATTGAAGCAGATGATAAAGAAATAGATGAAAAACTAAAAGAAATGGCTAAAAACTATGGAAAAGAAAATGATGAATCATTTATAAAAAATGAGAATGTAAGAAATTACATAAAAGAAGGAATAAAGTCAGAAAAAGCCATAGAATTTTTAGTAAAAAATGCAAAAATGAAATAATATTTATTAAAAAGAAAGGTTGGGGTGTAAAATTATAGGTAAAATTTTAATCCCAACTTTTTGGATTTTTGATATAAAAAGTATAAAATATAAAAAATTAAAGGCTTATGCCAGATGGAGGTTATAATATGTTAGAAAAAAATAGTTTAGTACCATATGTTATAGAGCAAACTAGCAAAGGAGAAAGATCTTATGATATTTTCTCAAGATTATTAAAAGATAGAATTATATTTTTAGGAGAAGATGTAAATCCAACAACTTCAAGTTTAGTAATAGCGCAATTATTATTCTTAGAATCAGAAGACCCAGACAAAGAAATATCATTATATATTAATTCACCAGGAGGTTCAATAACAGATGGAATGGGAATTATAGATACAATGAATTATATAAAATGTCCTGTATCAACAATATGTATAGGTATGGCAGCAAGTATGGGAGCAGCACTATTAGCAGCAGGAGAAAAAGGCAAAAGATATGCAACTCCAAATGCAGAAATATTAATTCATCAACCATTAATTGGCGGTGGTGGACTATCAGGACAAACAACAGAAATAAAAATACATGCAGATCACTTAGTAAAGACAAGAGAAAAATTAAATAAATTCTTAAGTGAAAGAACAGGTCAATCTATTGAAACAATTATGAAAGATACTGAAAGAGATAATTACATGACAGCACAAGAAGCTTTAGACTATGGCTTAATAGATGGAATAATGGATAAAAGAATATAGCTAACTAAGGAAAAATATTAATAAAATGGGTAAAAGAATATATCTAACTAAGGAAGAATATTAATAAAATGAATAAAAAAATATAGTAACTAAAGAAGAATATTAATAAAAAGAATAAAAAAATATAGTAACTAAAGAATATTAATGAAAAGAATAAAAATTGAAAATAAGACAAAAATAAACTAAAGAATGAACTTATGAATAAACTTTCAAAAATATAATAATGAACTTATTCTCAATAAACTTTTAAAAATATAATATTGAAAGTTATTCTCAATAAACTTTTAGAAAGTTTTTATTCAAAAAGGAGAGAAAAATGGCAAGAAATGATATACCAAAAAGTGTAAGATGTTCTTTTTGTGGTAAAGCACAAGAAAATGTAAGAAAAATAATAGCAGGACCAGGAGTATATATTTGTGATGAATGTGTTGACCTTTGTGTTAGCATAATAGACGCAGAAATATATGATGACGAAAAAGTAGGATATACATTAAACGAATTAAATAATATACCAAGTCCTAAAGAAATAAAAAAAGTATTAGATGATTATGTAATAGGTCAAGAAGAAGCTAAAAAAACATTATCAGTAGCAGTATATAATCATTATAAAAGAATAGCACACGAAGAAAATGCAGAAAAAGGAGACATAGAAATTCAAAAAAGTAATATTTTATTACTAGGACCTACAGGTTGTGGAAAAACTTTACTTGCAAGAACATTAGCTAAAATACTAGATGTTCCATTTGCAATAGCAGATGCAACAACACTTACAGAAGCTGGATATGTAGGAGAGGATGTAGAAAATATTTTATTAAAATTAATTCAAGCAGCAGATGGTGATGTGGAAAAAGCAGAAAAAGGAATAATATATATAGATGAAATAGACAAAATATCAAGAAAATCAGAAAATCCATCAATAACAAGAGATGTAAGTGGTGAAGGTGTACAACAAGCATTATTAAAAATAATAGAAGGCACAATAGCTTCAGTACCACCACAAGGTGGTAGAAAACATCCAAATCAAGAACTAATCCAAATAAATACAGAAAATATTTTAATAATTTGTGGTGGAGCATTTGAAGGATTAGAAAATATAATAAGAGACAGAACAGGAGAAAAAGCAATAGGCTTTGGAACTCAAATAAAAAGCAATAAAGAAATAGACAAATATGAGATTTTTAAAGAATTGTTACCACAAGATTTATTAAAATTTGGTTTAATACCAGAATTTATAGGAAGATTACCAATAGTTGCAACTCTAAAAGATTTAGATAGAAATGCATTAATTCAAATATTAGTAGAACCTAAAAACTCTTTAGTGAAACAATATCAAAAATTATTCGAAATAGATGGAGTAGAATTAATATTTGAACAAGAAGCACTTGGAGCAATAGTGGATAGAGCAATAGAAAGAAAAACTGGTGCAAGAGGTCTTCGTTCAATTATTGAAGAAATAATGAGGGATATAATGTTTGAAATACCATCAAATCCAAATATAGAAAAATGTATAATTAAAAAAGAAACAATTACAGAAAATAAAGAACCAGAAATAATTATAAATGAGGAAAGAAAAGAACATAAACCAACAGTTAAGAAAAAAAGAGAAATGTCAAAAGGAACTGAGAAAGAAACAGCATAAAAATTTATATAATATATAACAAATTTATATAAAAAATGTAATTTTAAAAACAAAAAAGGAAAGATTTTAAATAATAAAATATTTAAAGTCTTTCCTTTTTTTATCCTATACATAAATTTAAGATAAAACTTAAAATTCTTAGTTTTAACCAGTGGAATAAAGGACATCTAGAAATTAATATAATTTAAAAGAATGATATAAAAAAGTAGTACACAATATGAAAAAATCTTGTACAAATATTTGTAAAAAAATATGATAAAGGAGAGGTTAAGTGAAAAATTTAGAATATAATCGAAATAAAGCTGTAGAATATGCAAAAAAATGGGCATATTCAAGAAACCCACAATATTATAATTTTGATAATATAGGAGGTGATTGCACAAATTTTGTTTCACAATGTATATATAATGGAGCAAACGTAATGAATTATACTAAAGATTTTGGCTGGTATTATATCAATGCTAATAATAAATCACCATCATGGAGTGGAGTAGAATATTTATATAATTTTTTAATAAATAATAAGCAACAAGGTCCATATGGAAAAAATGTAAGCATAGAAGAAATAGAACTAGGAGATGTAGCTCAGTTATCATTTGATGGAAATAAATTTGCTCATACTTTATTAATAACATATATTGGTGAGACAAAAGAATCTTTAGATAAAATAAAAATAGCTTCACATACATTTGATAGCTATAATAAAAAAATTAGTGATTACTTATTTAGAAATATTAGATTTATACATATAGAGGGGGTAAGAAAGTATTGATATATTATGTGAAATATATTAGTATTAATAAAAAATTAATATTTCCTCTATTTTTTATTAATAAAAAATATGTTATACTATAAATGAAAAGCAAGGGAGATGAGAATATATGTACAATATATTAGTAGTTGATGATGACAAAGAAATAGTAGGAGCAATAGAAATATATTTAAAAAAAGAAGGATATAATATAATAAAAGCATATAATGGAAACGAAGCAATACAAAAAGTGAGAGAAAATGAAGATAATATACATTTAATAATACTAGATATAATGATGCCAGAAAAAGATGGATTAGAGACTTTAGAAGAAATAAGAAAAACAAATGGAGTACCAGTAATACTATTATCAGCAAAATCAGAAGACTATGATAAAATAGGGGGACTAAATCTAGGAGCAGATGACTATATAACAAAACCATTTAATCCATTAGAATTAATAGCAAGAGTAAATTCAAGCATAAGACGATATGTACAATTAGGAGCAATAGAAAACAAAGACAACGAAAAAATATATCAAACAGGAGACTTAATCATAAATGATGACACAAAAAAAGTAATAGTAGATGGAAAAGAAGTAAAGTTAACAGGAACTGAATTTAATATCTTAAAATTTTTATTACAAAACAAAGGAAAAGTATATTCTATACCAGAAATATATGAAAATGTTTGGAAAGAAGAAGGGTTTGGAGCAGAAAATATTATAGCAGTTCACATCAGGCACATAAGAGAAAAAATAGAAATAAATCCCAAAGAACCAAAATACTTAAAAGTAATTTGGGGAGTAGGATATAAAGTGGAAGAAATTTAAAATGCCAAAGGGGACGTTCCTTTAATCCCTAAAATTCGGGATAATGGGGACAGACCTTAAGATTGCCATGATTGCCATGAGGGACGGGTTATTTTGGCACATCATGTTAATTTTATATAAACTATTTTAAATTTCTTAAATTAAAGTGTGCCAAAATAACCCGTCCCTCATAGCAATCATGGCAATCTTAAGGTCTGTCCCCATTATCCCGAATTTTAGGGATTAAAGGAACGTCCCCTAATGTCCAGAAAGGAGCAAGACATGGAAAATCTAAAAACATCAAAAGTATTAAAAGTAATATCATATATATTAATACCAATACTTGTAGCAATAATGGGACTTAGTATATTTCATTTAGCATTTTTAAATGAATATGGAAGTTCGGAAGAAACTGAGTATATAGAAACAGAAATGTTTGCTAATGACTACTTATATTTTATAATAGACCAAATGTCAATATGCTATAACGAAAAAAACAGTAATTCAAATTATTTTATGATAGTAGAAGACAGTAACGGAAATAAATATAATTATTCAAACCATAATTATGGATACAGTATATATAATGGGATAGGTTCATATATTGACTATATAATTATAGATAAAGAAACAAAAGAGGTATATACTAACATAAGAAGTAATGATTATAATAAAGAAATAGAAAATATAAAAAATGCTAAGTACCATTGGAATTATACAGATGAAAATGTTGATACAGATATAAAATATATAAATAAGGATAATATATTATATAATTCGGTATATCAATATTCAAGTGCTGATGAAAATCACAAATATATTGTTAATAAAAATATTGTAGGATATGATATATATAGTAGATATAATGAAAATAAAGTAAATACATTAACTAATTTTGAATTAGCAAAACAAATATATAATTTTGCATTAGATAATCAACAATTACCAGTATATCTACTTCCTATAAGTACATTAATCTTATTATTAATAGGAATATATTTATTATGGGCAATAGGACATGAAAAAGGAAAAGAAGAAATACAATTAAGCACAATTGATAATGTACCATATGAAATTTTGTTATTTTTTGCATTTATATTAATAACTATACTTTTAGCAATAATGATAAATGTGCTTATTTCTACAAACTATATATTATTAGTATTAGCAAGTGTATTCTATATATTAGGTTATTTAATATGTCTAATAGTACTAGTAACAACAATAAAAAGAATAAAAGCTAGAAGATTTTTCAAAAGTTTTCTGTTATATTCAATATGGAAGTGGTTAAAAAATAAATCTAAAGATGCTATCAAAGCAATAGAAACCAAAGTAGAAAATAAAAAAATATTTTGGTATTATTGTGGATTTATACTTATTAGTATCATATTAGTATTATTTTTCTATACAGGATTTGCAATAATTGCCTTAATTATATTTTGGATATGGTCATATTATAAAATGAAAGAATATATACAAAAACAAGAAGAAATAAAAAATGCACTACAAGATATATATAATGGAAAAAACAATGTATATGTAAATGATAATGAACTAAAAGGAACATTAAAAGAAATGGCTATATATGTTAATGATATATCAGGGGGATTTTCTAATGCAATAGAAGAAAGTCTTAAATCAGAAAGATTAAAAACAGAATTAATAACAAATGTATCACATGATATAAAAACACCATTAACTTCAATAATAAACTATGTGGATTTATTGAAGAAAGAAAATATACAAGACGAAAAAATAAAAGAATATATAGACATATTAGATAAAAAATCACAAAGACTAAAAAAACTAACAGAAGATTTAGTAGAGGCATCTAAAGCATCATCAGGAAATGTCAAATTAAATATAGAAGAAATAAATGTAAAAGAATTAATAAACCAAACAATAGGAGAATTTAAAGATAAATTTGAAGAAAAAGGATTAATAATCGAAACAACAATGCCAAATTATGAAATAAAAATAAAGGCTGACAATAGATATATATATAGAATAATAGAAAATTTATTTAGCAATATAACAAAATATGCACAAGAAAGCTCAAGAGTATATATAGATATTGAAAAAAACAAAGACTCAAAAGTAAAAATAAGTATAAAAAATATATCAAAAGAAAAGCTAAATATAAGTAGTGATGAACTAATGCAAAGATTTGTTAGAGGTGATAAATCAAGATATACAGAAGGAAGCGGTTTGGGATTATCAATAGCAAAGAGTTTAACAGAACTTCAAAAAGGAAAATTTGATATTGTTATAGATGGAGATTTGTTTAAAGTAGTAATGGAATGGTAAAAGGGGACGTTCCTTTAATCCCTAAAATTCGGGACAATGGGGACGGACCTCCTTTTGGGTTCAGGTGGCATCATCATAAAATATATGATTTTTCGGTTCAATACATAATTTAAGAAATTCTAAATTAATTTTTTGGCACCCTTTCACTTAGTCCGAGCTAAAGCTCGACGTGAACATTTTCCAAAAAATTAATAAAGAATTTCTAAAATTATTCCAATCACATTCAAAATCATATATTTTATGATGATGCCACCTGAACCCAAAAGGAGGTCCGTCCCCATTGTCCCGAATTTTAGGGATTAAAGGAACGTCCCCTTTGGCAAAAACGTTCTTAAAAAGTATAGACATATTATTTTTTTTTGATATAATAATATTAAGAGGGAAAAAATGAAAAATAATTTACCAATGATTATAAATCAAAATAATAAAATATCGAAAAAAATAAAAAATACAATAGCAAAATCAGGAAAAGTAGCAGGATATTCACTAGCATTACTCATAAGTACAGCTATAGGAATAACAATGCCAGTTTTAGCATTACCAGCAGTAGCAGGAGTAGCATATACTGGACAAAAATTATTAAATAATACAATATATAAATCTTATAAGGATTTATCACTTATAACAGCAAAAAATAAAAATAGTACAAAGATATACCAAGATCCTTTTAGAATAGATATATTAAAGACGGTTAGTAAACTAACAGATAAAGAAAAAGCTGGCTTTTTACAAATGCAGACTATATTAGGGGTAGGAAGACTAGACAAGCTAGATAAAAGAGGAAACAGAAGATTATATGAGACAGATACTCATGGAATTGTAAGAACGACGTTAAAAGATTTAAATAGATTAGGCTATATACAAAATTATGAAGAAAAATTTATTAAGCAATCGAATTTAATATTTCCTAAACTAGCATTTGGAAATATCAAATCATTAAGAGAAAAAAAGAATATGTATAATGTAAAGTTCGAAATAGGAGAAAAACCATTAAATATAGAGGATGAAGAACTAAAAAAGATATTTCCATTAATATTTAATAAGAAAAAAGGTATAGTATCAAAATATGGATATTCTATAAATATGAAAGATGGAACTTGGACAGTAGATTATAAAGGAAAATCAAATGACACAAAAAATTCTGGAAAAGAGAGAAATAATAGAATAGATAGAGAAAATATAGATGAAAATGCAGATGAAAATAGAGAAAGTAATAATGGAATAGAGGAAATAGAAGCAAAAACAAATAAATTTAAAAAAGAAATAAAAAAAGAAAGTCCTAGCCAAATAGAGCAGAATTTGTATGTTAAAGAAATATTAGCAAGTGCGAACGAAACTGAAGAAAAGAGGAATATAAATAATGAGAAAAATGTTGATAATAATTTTTATTCTGACAGTAATTTTAATAGGGATGATAGTGTACAGAAGTAGTTCTGTAAGTAATCCTAGGCAAGTAACAGTAAATGAAGTTGAAAGTATTGAGAAATATATTTCACAAATATATATGTGGAAAGAAATAACAAATGAAGCATTACCAACATTTGATAATATAAATAATGCAAATGAACAATGGATATGGGAAGTAGTAAAAAAGAATTTAGAAGAATATGAACTAGATTATCAACAAATACAAGATAAAGGAAATGAAATATTTGGAGAAGATTTTAAAAAAGAATTTCCAACAGAGGGGGCTCAAAGTTTTGAGTATAATGAAGAAACACAAAAATACTATCCAACAGAAACAAATTTAGATGATAAAGAAGATGTATTTTTGTTAAATAATATAGAAAAAATAGAAGATGGATATTCAGTAGAAATA
The DNA here is from genome assembly GCA_944386175.1 of uncultured Clostridia bacterium. Lineage (GTDB taxonomy): Bacteria > Bacillota > Clostridia > TANB77 > CAG-508 > CAG-269. The sequence continues at coordinate 2,949 of CALXAB010000021.1, read as the reverse complement.
ATTGAATATATAGAAGACTATTCAAAAATTATTGATGGAGAAAATATAATAATTATAGAAAATTTGAATGGAGAACAAATAGGACAAGTATCAGAGCAAGATAGTGAACAAAATATACAAGATATAGTAAAAAGAAACGTAGATAAATTTTCTAAAAAACAAGTATATTTAGAACATCAAAATGATAAATTATATGTAGAAAAAGTAGAAAATAAACAATAAAAATACAAATATAAAAAATAAATTATAGAAACTATTTTGTAGAATAAATATAAATGTAGGGAGAAAAATGTTAGAACTATTAAAAAAATGTAATTTATGTCCACATAAATGTGATATAAACAGAACTGAAGGGAAAATAGGTAGATGTAAAGCAACTAATAATATAAAAGTTGCTTTATATTCTGTTCATAATTTCGAAGAACCATGTATAAGTGGGAAAAGAGGTTCTGGAACAATATTTTTTTCGAATTGTAATTTAAACTGTATATATTGTCAAAATTATGAAATAAGTCAACTAGGGAAGGGAAAAGAAATATCTATAAAAGAACTTTCAGAAATATTTATAGAACAACAAAAAAGAAATGTAGAAAATATTAATTTAGTTACACCAACAAGTTATGTACCACAAATAATAGAAGCGATAAAGGTTGCTAGAGAAAAAGGATTAAATATTCCAATAGTATATAATACAAATGGATATGAAAATGTAGAAACTATAAAAATGCTTGATGGATATGTAGATGTATATCTACCAGACTTAAAGTATTATTATAATGATATAGCTAAAAAATATTCAAAAATAGATAATTATTTTGAAACAGCTACAAGGGCTATAAAGGAAATGGAAAAACAAGTAGGAAAATGTATAATAGATAAAAATGGAATAATGAAAAAAGGCATTATTGTAAGACATCTTGTTTTACCTAATCATATAGAAAATAGTAAAAAGATTTTAAAATGGATAAAGGAAAACATGAAAAGAACTACATATGTAAGTATAATGGCACAGTATTTTCCAACATATAAAGCAAAAGAGAGTTTAGAATTAAATAGAAAATTAACAGAGCAAGAGTGGAAAGAAATAGAGGAATATATAGAAGAATTAGAAATAGAAAATGGGTTTATACAAGAATTAGGAGAACATGAGGAAGAATATGTTCCAAAATGGGAACTTTAGAGTTAAATATATTATAAATTTGTAAGACTAATAATGAAAGATGGTTGGTATTTGAATGATACAGTTGGTTATCATTTTCAATATACACATAAAGTAAAAAAGAAAGATAACAATTCCTCTATGACTAAATCATAGAGCAGAAAGAATAGGAGTAAACTTTTCAAAAACATTACAAGAAGCTTTATTAAATAAGATTATAAAATATCAGAGAAAATAATTTAAAAATTTAATACTTGTATTTTGTCAAAAGATGTTATATTATAGGAAATAATAAAAATATAGGAGGTATATATATGACACAGGCAGATAAACATTTCATAGAAACATGTAAAGAAATAATAGAAAATGGATATTCATCAGAAGGAACAAATGTAAGAACAAGATGGGAAGATGGAAGTGAAGCAAATTATATATCAATAGTTGGAGTTACAAATAAATATGATGTAGGAAAAGAATTCCCAATGATTACACTAAGAAATAATAGTGCTACTGTAAAAAGAGCAATAGATGAAGTATTATGGATATGGCAAAAAAAATCAAATAAAGTAAGTGAATTAAATTCACATATATGGGATCAATGGGCAAGAAAAGATGGAACAATAGGAAAAGCATATGGATATCAAATGGGAAAAAAGTATGAGTTTAAAACAAAAGAAGGAATAAAGCAAATGGATCAAGTAGACTATGTGTTATACCTTCTAAAAAATGATCAATCAAGTCGTAGAATAATGACAAATATATTTAATCATGAAGAATTAAAAGACATGGCATTAGAACCATGCGTGTATGGAACACAATGGCTAGTAAAAGGTGGAAAATTGCACTTGATTTTAAATCAACGTTCACAAGATATGTTAGCAGCAAATGGATGGAATACAATGCAATATGCAGCATTACAATGTATGTTTGCACAAGTAGCAGGATTAGAAGTGGGGACATTGACACATAATATTGGAGATTGTCATATATATGATAGACATATACCATTAGTAAAAAAATTAATAGAAGCTAATGGCATGGATGTACATCCAAAATTAAAGATAAAAAATCCAACAAAAGATTTTTATGAATTCAAAGTAGAAGATTTTGAAATAGAAGATTATGATTATAATAAAGAAATAAATTTAGGAAAAATACCAGTGGCAGAATAATACATTATAAATTATTAACAAATTAAAAATCTTACAAAGACTATGAAAAAGCGAAAGGAAGATAAAAATGTTAAGTATAATAGTTGCAAAAGCAAAAAATAATATAATAGGAAAAGAAAACAAGTTAATATGGCATTTACCAGAAGACTTAAAACATTTCAAAGAACTAACAACAGGACACACAATAATAATGGGAAGAAAAACATTCGAATCATTAGGGAGAGTACTACCAAACAGAAAGCATGTAGTATTTAGCCAAAATCCAGATTTTAAAATAGATGATGAAAATGTAGAAATAGTACATTCTATGTTACAAATACAAGAATACATAGAAAATAAAGAAGAAAACTTTGTAATAGGTGGAGCAATGATATATAATTTACTAATGCCATATGTTACAAAAATGTATGTTACACAAATAGACAAAGAATTCGAAGGAGATGCATTTTTTCCAAGAATTGACGAAAATATCTGGAAAGAAGTTTCAAGAAAAAAAGGTCTAAAAAATGACGAAAATAACTTAGATTATGAATTTATTGTATATGAAAGGGGACGTTCCTTCAATCCCTAAAATTCGGGATAATGGGGACGGACCTTAAGATTGCCAAAGGGGACGGG
>CALXAB010000020.1 GCA_944386175.1 uncultured Clostridia bacterium | reverse complement strand
AGGAATCTCAAAAATCAATCTGCAAAAGAAGTTTAAGACTTTTAAAAAGAGAAATCCTACAAAAAATTTATGCTATCCTTTCTGAAAATAAAATTTGACATTTAAAAGAAAAGATGTTATAAATTTATAAATTATGTAACTTAACTATTTTATTTCAACTATATTTTAAAATCATTAAAAAATTCTAAAAAATTTTCAAAATAAGGAAAAACAAGGAAATAAGAGAAAAACATGTAAAGGAGGTAGAAAAAAGAAATATTTACTAATAATTAAATGTTGCTTTATAATAAAAATACAAATATAATAAGGAGGAAGTAAAATTTGATAATATATACATTAAAAGATTATATAAAAATCTATAAATTATTAGAAACAAATATATATGTATTAAGAGAAAATGAAGAAAATTACATAACTAAAAGTAGTCATAATAAGCATGACAAAATTTTTAGAGGAATATTAGCTGATAAAAAAGAAGTGTCAAAAATAATTAATACATATCTAAAACCAAAAACAAAAATACATCAAAATGATTTGGAAAGATACGAAACAAAATATATAACAAAAATATATGAAGAACGTTTAGCAGATATAGTATATAAAATAAAAGGAAAAGAAATATTTTTCTTAATAGAACATCAAACGAAAGTAGATAAAAATATGGCATATAGGATATTAGAGTACAGTATGGAAATAATAAGAGGAAGAATTAAAAATATAAAAGGAAAGATTGAAAAAGTAGGAATACCAAGAGTAGTACCTATAGTCATATATACAGGAGAGAAAATATGGAATGCAGAGCAGGAAATATCAGAAATACAAGTAGAATTTGAAAGTATAGAAAAAGTAGAAGCAATAACAGGATATAACTTAATAGATATAAGAGATAGAGAAAAAGCAATCAAAGACGATCTATTTATATCAAAGATATCTATAATTGAAAGAATGAAAAATACAGAAGAAATAATGGAAACAATAGAAGAAATATATGAAAATTTAAATAAAAAAGAAAAGAAAAAGCAATTTTTAGAAATAGTTGATTATTTATTAGAAGATGAAATGAGCAAAAAATCTTTAGAAAAGTTAAAAGAAAGATATATAAAAGAAGAAAAAGGAGGAGATAAAATGATGCATGCAAAAGAAGTATTAAGAAAGGACAGGCTTAGAGAAATAAAAAAAGGAAGAATGGAAGGAAAAAACGAAGGAATGTTAGAAGAAAAAATAAATATAGCTAAAAAAATGTTAGAAGAAAAGCTAGATATAGATTTTATTATAAAGATAACAGGATTGACAAAAGAGCAAATAGATAATTTATAAAATAGTAAAATTCTAGTTACATAATTAAAACTTTTAATGCCACAAAATAAATATATTAATATATATTTGTATAAATAATATGTTTGCGTAAAATACGATTTGTCGAATTTTGCGATGAAAAATGAAAAAATTATTTTGGATTATGTTGACAAAATTTAAAATAGAATATATAATCTAATTACATTTTTACATTATTCTATAAATTTATTTATAGTCATAATTTTTTATTCAAATAGTAGTTTTTATACTACACAAAAAATTTAAAGTCTTAAAAAATCAAAAAAGAAAATTTAATAATAAGGAGGAATGTATATTTGAGTAAAAGCAAAAAAATTATATTATTATTAGCTATTTTAATAGCACTAGTATTGTCATTTATAGGAGGACAAACATTTTCAAAATATATAACAGAAGTAAGAGGTGAAGGAATTGCAGAAGTTGCAAGATGGAGTTTTAAAGTAAATGGACAAGATGAAGAAGTTCAAACAATAAATTTAGCCTCTACATGTAATAATGAAACTTTAATTGATAATAAAATAGCACCAGGAACAGAAGGAACATTTAAAATAGTAGTTGATGGAACTGGTTCAGATGTGGGAATTAATTATACAATAAAATTTGAAAATGAAAGTACTAAACCACAAAATCTAAAATTTATATATAATGAAAAGGAATATAATTCTATTACAGAATTGCAAGAAGACCTAAAAGGTACTATAAATGCAAATGACGAAGAAAAGACAAAAACATTAAATATAAAATGGAAATGGGCATATGAAATAGGGTCAAATGCAGAGGAGATTAAAGCCAACGATCAAATAGATACACAAAATGCTGTTGATATAAATAATTATACATTTAATGTAATAGTTTCAGGTACACAAGTAATGCCAAATGCATAATAAAAAAATACAAATGAATACAAAAATCAATAAAATTAAAATGAAAAAATTATTATATAATATATTATTTATTTCTATTTTACTTTCTATTTTTATAATCATATATTGTAATTTATTTTCAGAAGATATTAATATCAATCCATTTGGAATACAAATTCTTAAAATTAAATCCAATAGCATGATACCAGAATTTAAGAAAAATGATATCATAATTATAAAAAAGGAAAAAGAATATAGTATAGGAGATATAGTTACTTTTGTAGACGAAAGCGGAAATTTCATAACACATAGAATTATAGAAGAATGTGAAAATGAATTTTATACGAAAGGAGATAATAATAATACAAAAGATGAGAAAAAAGTTACATATTCACAAATATTAGGAAAAGTTATAATGAAAATAAAATTTTAGTGTAACTTATTGACAAGTCTGATAGAAAAGGAGAAGTGGATGAGATTAATAAAAATAAAAAATGGAAAAACAATAACATTAATAATAGTAACAATAATAGTAATTCTTTTATTTTTTACAGGTTATAGTATAGGTAAAGGAATGACAAATGTTAAAGTAAATACAACAACACAAATTGCAAAACCAATAATGATAGTAGAAAATAATCCAACTATAGATATAACTACAATAAAAAATACAGGATATTATGATTTTAAAGTAAAAAACTATAATGAAGAAAATCAAGTAAATCAAATAGAATTAAAATATTGGATAGAGATTATTTCGAAATATGATGAAACAATATCATTTAAAATGTATAAAAACAATCAAGAAATACCACTATTGAATAATAAAACACAAGAAATACAATTAACCAAAAATCAAAAAGAAGAACAAGATTATAGGCTAGAAATAATCTATGATAAAACAAAATCTACCTCTACAGAAGAAATAATACAAGATGTACAAATAAAGGTTCATTCAGAACAAAATGAACATATTTAATATTATAGAAATATCACAAAAACTAGGAGAAAACATGAAAAAGAAAAAATTAATAATCATAATAATATTAGTAATAATAGGGATAATATTGTTTATATCTATGAAAAAGTCTAATATTATAAGCACATTTCAAGATGATTTTATATTCTTTAAAATATTTAGTAATTCAGACAAAAATAATCAAATTACAAGTGATATCGAACATTTTGAAGAAGAAACATATATATTTGATGTAAAATACAATAATCTACAAATGAAAAATGTAAATTTAACAAATACAATTAATCCCAAAACTCTGGTAAAAGAATTGATTGCACCAGGTACAGAAGGATTTTTTAACGTAATATTAAAATCAAATAAAAATTCTAAATATAGAATAAGATTTGTGAGTAAAAATACAAAACCTAAAAATTTGATATTTTATATAGAAAATGATGATACTAAATATTCATCATTGGAAGAATTAGAAAAAGTATTAGTAGGAAATATAAAAGCTAATAATCAAAAAAATATAAGAATAAACTGGAGGTGGGAATATAGTACGAATAATATAGATGATTTTGAAGATACTAAAGATGGAAAAAATATAAATAAATACAATTTTGATATTTATGTGATTGGTGAAGAATAAACATTTATAAAAGGACTAAGATTTGTAATATAGATATACAAATAATAGTCCTTTATTATTTTAATATTTTTTAAAAAAGTAGTTGATATTTTTTGATTTTTAATATAAAATTTAGAAAGACAAAAACAAGGAGGCCAAAATGATAACTTTACAAGAAGTGAGAAAGAATGAAGAAGTTGAAGCACTAATAAAAGGTGCACAAAAGCAATTAGATGGCTTAGGCTATACAGAACACAGCCATAGACATATATCAATAGTATCAAAGAGAGCAGGAGACATTTTAGAAAAGTTGGGTTATCCAGAAAGAACGGTAGAACTTGCAAAAATAGCTGGATATTTACATGATATAGGAAACTCTGTAAATAGAACTGACCATGCTCATAGTGGAGCAATACTTGCATACAACATATTAAAAGATATGGGAATGCCAGTAGAAGAACGAACAGAAATAATGATGGCAATAGGTAATCATGATGAAAATACAGGAACAGCAGTAAGTGATATTTCAGCAGCTATAATACTTGCTGATAAATCTGATGTTCATAGAGACAGGGTTACAAACAAAAATCTTTCAACATTTGATATTCATGATAGAGTAAATTATGCAGTAACAAATGCAGAATTAGATTTAAATGTTGAAGAAAGAAAAATATTATTAAATCTAACAATAGATACAAAATTATGTCCTGTATTGGACTATTTTGAAATATTTATGGATAGAACAATGATGAGTAAATATGCAGCCAAATATTTAAAAATATGGTTTGAATTAGTTATAAATGGTACAAAATTATTATAAACGGAGGAATTAAAAAATGAAAAAAATTAAAATTATTACATTTATATTAACAATTATATTAATAACAATGATAGCTTTTTTTGGTGTATATGTTCATACACAAAATAGAATGGAAGATAAAGTAAAAGGATATTCATATGCAATGGATTTAGAAGGCGCAAGAGTAATAAGATTAAAATTAGATAGTGGAACAAGAACAGTAATAAAAGATGGAGAAGGAAAAGAAGTAAAAGACGCAGAAGATCTTACAGATGAAGAGCTTACACAAAAAGGTTATACAAAAGAAGAAGAGCCATACAATAAAGATGAAACATTAAATAAAGAAAATTACGAAACTTCAAAAAGAATAATAGAAAAAAGATTACAAGAATTAAAAGTAAATAATTATACAATAAAATTAGATGAAACAAATGGAGATATTGTTATAGAATTAACAGATAATGACGATACAGATTTTGTTATAAGTAGTCTGACATCAATGGGAAAATTTGAAATAGTAGATAGCCAAACACAAGAAGTATTAATGGATAATAATGATATAAAGAAAGTAGATGTAATGTATGGATCAACTTCATCTACAGGAACAGCTGGAACATCTATATATCTAAGTATAGAGTTTACAAAAGATGGAGCTAAAAAACTAGAAGAAATAAGTACAAATTACAAAACTGAAGAAGATGAAGAAAATACAGATAATACAACAGCAGATGAAAATACTACAGACGAAAATTCAGCAGCAGATGATACATCATCAGAAAGCGAAGAACAAGCAAAAGAAATAACAATGATGATAGATGATGAAGAAATAATGACAACAAGTTTTGATGAACCATTAAGAACAGGAACTTTACAATTAACAGTAGGACAAGCTACATCAGATGAAAAATCATTAACTGAAAATGTGCAAAAAGCTAGTGGAATGGCAATAGTTTTAGATTGTGGAAATATGCCATTAAAATATAGTTTAGAAGGAAATGAATATATTTTTTCAGATATAACAGATGAACAATTACAAATAGTACAATATGTAGTATTAGCAATTGTAGCGGTAGCATTAATAATATTAATAATAAGATTTAAAACATTAGGAATATTAGGAGTATTTTCATATGTTGGATTAGCTTCATTATTCTTATTAGTCATAAGATATGCTAATGTGATATTATCAATAGAAGGATTATTTGGAATAGGACTAATACTAATATTAAATTATATATTTATTAATAGTATATTATCAAAAATAAAGAAAGAAAAAGACAAAGAAATAGACCAAATAAACAAAGAAACATACAAAAAATTCTTTATAAGAATTATACCAATTTGTATAACAGTAATTACATTTACATTTATAAATTGGACACCTATTAGTAGCTTTGGAATGGTAATGTTCTGGGGAATATTACTAATGGCGATATATAATTATATTATAACAAAAAATATATTTAAAATAATTGAAAATAGGTAAGACATAAAATAAATATAATATAAAAAATGAAAAGATGAAGAACCGAATTATCTGCATGAAAGGATTGAGGTAAAAAAATGAAAAATTTAACAACAAAAAATAAAATACTTATTATAATTTTAATATTAGTAATAATAGCTGGGATAATAGTAACAGCAAATATAGGATTAAATTTTGATTTAAAATATGAGAAGACACAAAAAATAGAATTAAACTTAGGAAAAGAATTTGAAATATCAGATATAAAAAATATTACAAATGAAATATTACAAAATCAAGAAGTGATAATACAAAAAGTAGAACTATATAAAGACACAGTAAGTATTATAGCAAGAGAAATAACAGAAGAACAAAGAAATAATATAGTAGAAAAAGTAAACGAAAAATATGGAACAGAATTAGTAGCAGAAAATACAGAAATATTAACAATTCCACACACAAGAGGAAGAGACATAATAAAACCATATATACTACCATTTATTATAGCAACAGTTATAATAATAATCTATATGGCAATAAAATACTATAAACTAAATCCATTAAAAGTAATATTAAAAACAATAGTAATATGTATTCTAACACAATTAGTATTATTAAGTATAATGGCAATAACAAGAATACCAATAGGAAGGCTAACTATACCATTAGTATTAATAGTATATATGCTTACACTAATTGGAATAACAACAAAATTTGAAAAATAGGGAAAAGGGGACGCCCTTTTTTTCTTGAATAGGAAACACTATGAAGCTTTAAGTTACTTAGGTTCAAAGTGAAAATAAAAAATTTTTATTTGCAAAAGAAAAATCGAGTTTTTCCTATTCAAGAACATCGCTTCGCTCTAAAATAGAAAGGATGGAATAAAAATGGGGAATATAGTATTATTAGATGAATTAACAATAAATAAGATAGCTGCTGGTGAGGTTATAGAAAGACCAGCATCTGTTATAAAAGAAATGGTAGAAAATTCAATAGATGCAGGAGCTACAAATATAACAGTAGAAATAAAAAATGGAGGAATATCATACATAAAAGTTACTGATAATGGTAAAGGAATAGCTCAAGATGATTTAGAAATTGCATTTGAAAGACATGCTACAAGTAAAATTAGGAGTGCTGATGATTTAAATAGTGTAACATCTATGGGCTTTAGAGGAGAGGCTTTAGCAAGTATAGCAGCAATTAGTAATGTTGAATTAGTATCAAAAACAAGTACACAAGATATAGGATACAGAGTTGTAGTAGAAGCGGGAAATATTTTAAATAAAGAAGAAGCAGGATGTCCAACAGGAACATCAATAACAGTAAAAAATTTATTTTTTAATACACCAGTAAGATACAAATTCTTAAAAAAGGATTATACAGAATCAGGATACATCGAAGATGTAATTACAAGAATTGCATTAGTTAATCCTAATATAGCATTTAAGTTAATAAATACAGGAAAAACAGTTATACAAACAAATGGAAATGGAGATTTAAAAACAGTAATATATAGCATATATGGAAAAGATATTTCAAATGCTGTTATGGAAGTAGACTACAAATATGAAGATATAAAAATTTTTGGAGTTGTAGGAAAACCAGAAATAGCAAGATCAAATAGATCTAATCAGTTATTTTTTGTAAATAAAAGATATATAAAAGACAAGATTCTTACATCAGCAACAGAACAGGCATATAAAGGATTAATTCCAATTGGAAAATTTGGATTTGTTGTATTAAATTTAGAAGTTAACCCAGCAAAAGTAGATGTAAATGTCCATCCAGCTAAATTAGAAGTTAGATTTGAAGAAGAAAATAAGATATTTCAATCAATATATCATGCAATAAAAGACACACTATTAAAAACTGAGTTAGTAGCAAACAGTGAAAATAAACTAGAAAAAGAACAAAATAGTGATTTTGTTAATAATAGAACATTAACATTTGATGAAAGATTAAGAAATCTAAAAGAATCTAAAAAAGAAAATAATTCAAGTGGTTTGTTTGGATTTAGAAAACAAAATGAGAGACAAATAGAAGAATATACAGAAGAAGAAAGTAGAATAAAAACAAATAATATTTTAGAAGATGTATATAATCAAAAGACAGAAACTAATAAGCAAGACAATTTAAAATCTAATGTAGGTCAGCCAATAGATACATCAGATGTATTAAATAAGTTAAGACAAATGAAAGAAAAAATAGAGCAAGAATTAAAAGAAAAAAATATAGAACCAGTTTCATTAAAAGAAGAATCAGAAGAATATAGCTATGACATCAAAAAAGAAAGTAATCAAATAAAAAATACTAATAAAGAAGAAATAAATAATGGAAATAAAATAGAAAATACACAGATAAATGAAATAGATCATGCAAAAAATAAAGATCAAGAACATGATGAAAATAATCAAAATATACAAATAGAACATAACAATGAGCTAACTGAAGAAGAAAAGAAGAAAGCGGAAAAAAGATTAGAAGAACAAAATAAAAAAATAGAAGAAATAGAAAATCCAGAAATAAAGCAGGAATTCAAAGAAATAAAACAAAAAATGGAAGAACTAAATAATAATCCAAAAGTAGTATCAGAAAATTTTGATGAAATGTATGCAAAATTATTTGGAAGAAAACCAATTCAAGAAGAAAAAGAAACAGACGAACAAAAAGAAAAAAGAGCTAATGCAATTGATATAGTAAAAAATAATATATCAGTATTTGAAAAAGAAGAAAAATATCAAAAACCAACATATAAATTTATAGGAATAGTATTTAAAACATACATAATATTAGAAATAGACAAAGAAATGTACATATTAGACCAACATGCAGCACATGAAAGAATTATGTACGAAAAAGTAAAGAAAAATTATTATAGTGATAATTCAAAAGATTCTCAAATGCTATTATTACCAGATATAATAACTCTAACACATAAAGAAATGGAAATAGCAAAAGACAATTTTGACATGTTTAAACAAGCAGGATTTAGTCTAGAAGAATTTGGAGAAAACACAATAAAACTAACAGGAGTGCCAACAGTATGTATAGATTTAGACACAAAAGAGCTATTTCTGGAAACATTAGATGAAATAAATACAGTAGCAAGGACAGCAAAACAAGAAAAAGAAGAAAAATTCATAGCAACAGTAGCATGTAAAGCAGCAGTAAAAGCAAATATGGCACTAACAGTACAAGAAGTGGATAGTTTAATGAGTAAACTATTAGAATTACCAAACCCATTCACATGTCCACACGGAAGACCAACAGCAATAAAAATGTCAAAATATGATATTGAAAGAAAATTTGCAAGAAAATAATTTAATGTAAGGAGTAAAAGATGTTATTAATAATAATTACAACAATAATAATATATTTAATAGTACTTGCATGGACATGGCATAATTTAAGTGGAATAGAACATGGCAAAAAAATTATTTATACAATTGTAGGATTAATAGTAATGTATATAATAACAATGATAACATTTAATATATCAAAAACAGGAATAACATATGAGAATCCTGAAATGGAAAAAGATATAGGTAATATGTTAATTTTAATATTTGCAGGATTAAATTCATTAATCGTATTACCATATATATCAAGATTATTAAGTAGGATTAATGATGATGATATAGAAAAAAATCAAGTAAGCAAAAGAATAATGGTTATTATAGTTGTTCTTGTATTATGCTTAATAATGGAAAGTGGATATTTAAAAGATATACAAAATGGTATTATAAATGTTTATGAAACTCAAAAAAATGTAGAAAATATGGTACAATTCCAATATTAAATTGTTATAGATAGCTTAAAAAATAAATAATATAAGGATAAGGAAAATAAAATGGATAAAGAAAAAGTTATAGTTATATGTGGGCCAACAGCTTCAGGAAAAACATCATTATCTATAGAACTAGCAAAAAAAATAAATGGAGAAATAGTTTCTTGTGATTCTATGCAAATTTACAAAGATATGAATATAGGAACAGCAAAGCCAACACAAGAAGAAATGCAAGGAATAAAGCATTATTTAATAGATTTTATTTCACCTAATGAGAGATATAGTGTAGCAGATTATAAAAAAGATGCCAAAAAAGCAATAAAGGAAATTATAAGCAAGGGAAAGACTCCAATAGTAGTGGGCGGAACAGGATTGTATATAGATAGCTTGATTTATGAAATAGAATATCAAGATATAAAATTTGATGAAAATTATAGAAAAGAATTAGAAAAAAATGTAGAAGAAAAGGGATTAGAATATTTATACCAACAAGCCAAAGAAATAGATCCACAAGCAATAGAAAAAATAAGTCCAAATGATAAAAAAAGGATTTTAAGAATATTAGAAATATATCATATGACAGGTAAAAACAAGACACAGCAAGAAATTGAATCAAGAAAAAAAGAAGTGGAATATGACTATCATGTATATGCTATAGATTGGGATAGAGAAGAATTATATAATAGAATAAACAAAAGAGTAGATATAATGATACAACAAGGTTTAATAGAAGAAGTAAAAAATATATTAGAAAAATATAAAGAGTTCCCAACAGCAATGCAAGGATTAGGATATAAAGAAGTTGTGGAATATTTAGAGGGAAAACTTACAAAAGATGAAATGATTGAAAAAATAAAAATGGAAACAAGAAGATATGCCAAAAGACAACTAACATGGTTTAGAAAAAATAAGCAAACAATATGGATAAAGGGAAGAGAAGATTTACAAAATAATATAAAAATTATTTTGGAGGGAATAAATTGAAAAAGGAAAAACAAGAGAAGTCAAGAAGCAAAAATCAAACAAAAAGACATAAACAGCAAGTTAATGAAATGAAGATAGAAAGTAAAAAAATATTGCCAAATGACACAAAAATAGAAAATAAACAGGAAAAAACATCAAAAAATCTAAAGAAAAAGATGGCTTTATACATAGTTTTAGTATTAATATTATGTTATATTATATATACACTATATTTATTAATAAAACAGCCAACAGATACTTTTACAGTAGAAGAGGGAAAACTATATCAAGAAGAAACAGATATAGGATATGTAATAAGAGATGAACAAGTAGTAAGAGGTACAAATTACAAAAATGGAATGGAACAAATAAAATTAGAAGGAGAAAAAGCAGCAAAAAATGAAGCCATTTTTAGATATTATAGTAATAATGAAGAAAATCTAAAAAAGAATATACAAGAACTTGACACAAAAATACAAGAAGTGATGGGACAAGATAAAGCATATGTAAAAACTGATACAGATATAAAGCTTTTAGAAAATCAAATAGATGAAAAAATGCAATATATAAATCAAATAAAAGATGTTAATAAATTAGAAGAATATAAAAAAGAGATAGATGATTTGGTTAGTAAAAAAGCTAAAATAGCAGGAGAAAACAGTCCACAAGGTTCGTATTTAAAACAATTAATAGAACAAAGAAAAACTTATGAAAGTCAGCTTAACTCAGGAGCAGAATATGTGAATGCACCTAAAAGTGGAATAGTATCATATAAAGTTGATGGGCTAGAAGAAACATTAACGCCAGACTGTTTTAGTGAACTAAGTAAAGAATATTTAGAAAGTCTAAATCTACAAACAGGAAAAGTAGTAGCAACAAGCGAAGAATGTGGAAAAATAATAGATAATTTTGTATTTTACATAGCTACAATATCAAATTCAGAAAATGCTAAACAAGCAAGAGTCGGAGATAAAATAAAAGTTAGACTATCTAATAATGAAGAAGTATCAGCAGAGATTGTAAATATAGCAAATGATAGTGAAGAAGATATATTATTAATGCTAAAAATAGAAAAAGGAATACAAGAATTAATAAATTATAGAAAAATATCATTTGATTTAATTTGGTGGGATGAACAAGGCCTAAAAGTACCAAATCAAGCAATAGTAAAAGAAAATGATTTAAATTATGTTGTAAGAAAAAGAGCAGGATATTTAAATAAAATTTTAGTAAAAGTAACGAAAGAAGGAGAAAATTATTCTATAGTAGAATCATACGAAAATGAAGAATTAAAAGAACTAGGTTTTACAAATGAAGAAATAGCAAATTACAAAAAAATATCATTATATGATGAAATAGTTTTAAATCCAGATTTAAGTAAGGTAGAGTAAAAACGCATAAAATATTAATTTTTATTCATCATGCAAGGACTAGTATATATATTATATTTTTCGCTATCCCAACACTTTAAATATTCTAATAAAATCAGCTCCCACGGGACTGTCGCTGATTTAATAAGAATATTTATCGTGTCGGTCCCCACAAAACCGCTTAAAATATAATATATATACTAGTCCTTGAAAAGAGAATAAAAATATTACAAAATTATTACAATAATATTAAAATATTATTACATTTTAAAAAAGTATTGACAATATAGCAAAAAAAGTAGATACTTAGTACAACGAAAACAAATGAATGAATTTTAGGAGGGTTTTTTTATGTCAGGAGCTTTAATGAATAAAGTTTGGGATTTATTTGGAATGGATTCAGCAGAACCAGATGAATACGAAGAAGAAAATGTATATGACTATGAAGAAGAAGAGGAAGAAGAAGATAAAAGAAGATTTGGAAGAAAAAATAATAATAGTAAAGTTGTTTCAATGCCACAACAACAAACAAATGCTATAAAAATGGTAATATCACAACCAACAACATTTGAACAATCAGATGAAATATGTTCTTTCTTAAAAGAAAAAAAATCTGTAATTGTTAATTTAGAATATGTAAATAAAGAAGTAGCAAGAAGAATAGTAGACTTTATTAGTGGTGGAGTATATGCCTTAGATGGATATATTCAAAAAGTATCAAACTCTATATTTTTAGTAGCACCATCAAATTATGAAATAACAAATGAAATGGCAAGAGAAGAAATAAAAAATAAATTATCAGTTTCTTGGTTAAAAAATAACGGGATAAATTAGGGAAAAAGGGAAGCCTTTTTTTCCCTATAATTATTGTAAGTAAAAGAGCAGTATCTAACTAATATAAGGAGGAAAAGATGATAACACCATTAGATATAGAAAACAAAAAATTCTCTAAACAAATGATGAATGGTTACAGTGTAGAAGAAGTAGATGACTTTTTAGATGATTTAACTGTTGATTATACTAGATTATATAAAGAAAATAGTGAACAAAAAACAAAAGTTGAAGAATTATCTAAAAGTTTAGAACACTACAAAACAATAGAAGAAACATTACAAAATACATTGGTTATGGCACAGAAAACAGCAGAAGATGTAAAAAATGTAGCAAAACAACAAGCAGAACAAATCCTAAACGAAGCTAGAGGAAATGCACAAACACAAGTGAAAGAATTAGAAAATCAAATTATGAATAAAAACAAAGAACTAGAAGATGTAAAAAAACAATTTGATATATATAAAGCAAAAATGGAATCTTTATTGATTTCACAACTAGAACTATTAAAAGATGTAAACAAAGAAGATTAATAATTTTACTAAAGAAACTATCTCTAATACAGATAGTTTTTTGTATATTTTGTAGAAAAATATTACAAAAATAGAAGTATATTACAGAACTGTTAAATGTATATTACAATTTTATTAATACTATTGACATTATAAAAAAAAAGAATAAAATAATAATATCAAGGAAAGGTTAATATGAGGATAATAAGTGGAAAGGCTAGAGGAACAAAACTATATACGCTAGAGGGAAATAATACAAGACCTACTTTAGATAGAATAAAAGAAGCCTTATTTAATATAATACAAAATGAAATACCTAATTGTGTATTTTTAGATTTATTTTCAGGAAGTGGAGCAATAGGACTAGAAGCAGTAAGTAG
The DNA here is from genome assembly GCA_944386175.1 of uncultured Clostridia bacterium. Classification (GTDB taxonomy): domain Bacteria; phylum Bacillota; class Clostridia; order TANB77; family CAG-508; genus CAG-269. The sequence goes on along the minus strand of CALXAB010000020.1, from coordinate 17,004 downwards.
AGGAGCAAAAAAAGCTATTTTAGGAGAAAATTCTAAACAAGCTATTAAAATAATAGAAAAAAATATAGAAAAAACACATCTAAGAGAACAAATAGAATTATTGCCATATGACTATAAAATAATATTAGAAAAACATATAAAAGATCTGATAGATATTGTTTACATAGACCCACCATATAGAACTGACTATGCATATAAAGCAATAAAAATGATATTAGATAAAGAATTGTTAAATGAACAAGGAATAATTATAATAGAAACAGATAACACAGAAGAAATACTAAATCTATTAGAAGAAATAGAAATACAAATAAAAGATATTAGAGAATATGGAAGAGTAAAACTTATCTTTTTAAGCAAAAAAGATATATAATTTGAAAGGGGTAAAACCATGGAAATATTTACATTATTAGAAACATTAGAAGATTTATTAGAAAGAAGCAGAAATCTACCATTTTCAGCGAAAAGTATTGTAGATAAAGAAGAAATGTTAGATTTAATAAAAGAAATAAGAATAAAACTTCCAGATGAATTAAAACAAGCTAAATGGGTAAAAGAAGAAAGACAACGTATATTAGTTGAAGCCCAAAAAGAAGCTGATGGAATAGTTAAAGAAGCAGAAAACAGAATAATAGCAATGATAGACGAACATGAAATAACACGAAAAGCATATGACCAAAAAACTGAAATAATAGAAACAGCAAATGAAATGTCAAGAGAAATATCAAGAGGAACAAAAGAATATGCAGACAGTATATTAGGAAATACAGAAGATGTACTACAAGAAACATTAAGTAAGTTAGAAACAAATATGAATGAAGCATTAAAACTAATGGAAATATCTTTAGAAGACACAATAAAGACAATACAAAACAGTAGAAAAGAATTGAAATAAAACTCAAAAGTCAGATGTCAGAAGTCAATGAAAACAAAGACTTTTGAAGCTGACTTTTTTATGCAATAGGAAACAATAGATAAAAATGAAAAATATATATCACATAAAATCGTTACAGAATGAAAGGATGGTTAAAATGGCAAAAAAAAGAAGATACAAAAAGAAAACACAAGCTTCAAAAATTGATATAGCAATAGTAACACTAATAATACTAAGTGTATTATTAGCAGTTTTAATATATACAAAATCAGGGGTAATAGGTTCAAAATTAAATGAAATATTAGGTGGAATGCTAGGAATAATGCAATATGTTTTACCAGTAGGTATATTTATTATTGCAATAAAATTAGCATGTGATGGTAGAGATGAACTAAAATCAAAAATGATTCAGTACATAATATTTTTAATAAGCTTGTCAGTTGTTTTTAGTGTAATACAAACATCAACAGGAGAATTACAATCTACTAAAGAATTATCAGAAGTTGTAAAAGATGCATACTACTTAGGAAGTCAGAGTAAAGGTGGAGGAGCAATAGGAGCAGTTGGAGCAATACCACTTGCAAAATTGTTAGGAGATATAGGAGCTATAGTATTTTGCGCAGGTATTGCAGTTGTGTTATTTGTGTTCACATTTGGAATTAGCATGTCAGATATAATAAATAGAATAGTTGAAAAAATCGAAGAGAAAAAAGAAGAAAGATTAGAATTAAAAGAAGAAAGAAGAAAACAACAAGCAGAACAAATAACAGAAACACCAGCACAAAGAAGGAAAAGAGAAAGAGAAGAAAGACTAGCTAGAAAAGAACAAGAAAAACTTGAAAGAAATGAAATGGAAAATCAAATAAAAATTAATTTTGGCGGTAGAATAGTAGATGGAGCAGAAGAAAGCATGCCATTGAAAAAATATGATCATTCTGGAGAAGATTTAGAACCATTAACAAAAAAATCTAAGAAAAATTCAGTACAACCAGATGTTATTGAGGATAACATATTTAAACAAACAGCACATAATTCTGAAAATGAAAATGAATTATTCAAACAAGAAGAAGAAAAAAAAGAAGAAAAGAAAAAAGAAGTTTTGCAATTACAACATGCAATGGTAGTGGAAGATGAACATTATGAATATCCTCCAATAGAAATTCTAAGTAAACCATCAAAAAAAGCATTAAAAGGAGGAGCAAAGCTATTAACAGATACAGCAACAAAATTGCAAAAAACATTATATAGTTTTGGAGTATCAGCAAAAGTCGAAAATGTGTCAGTAGGACCAGCAATTACACGTTATGAATTAAAACCAGCAGAAGGTGTAAGAGTTAGTAAAATAGCGAACTTAGCTGATGATATAGCATTAAATTTAGCAGCAGAAACAATAAGAATAGAAGCACCAATACCAGGAAAACAAGCAGTAGGAATAGAAGTACCAAACAAAGAAAAAGAAGCAGTACATTTAAGAGAAGTATTAGATAGCGAAGAGTTTAGAAATAATAAATCAAAATTAACAATAGCACTTGGAAAAGATGTTGCAGGAAATATACAATTGGCAGATATTGCAAAAATGCCACATGTACTAATTGCAGGATCAACCGGTTCAGGAAAAAGTGTATGTATAAACACAATTATTACAAGTATTGTATATAAAAGCAAACCAAGTGAAGTAAAATTAGTTATGGTAGATCCAAAAGTAGTAGAACTTTCAGTATATAATGGAATCCCTCATTTACTAATACCTGTTGTAACAGATCCAAGAAAAGCAGCAGGAGCATTAGCTTGGGCTGTACAAGAAATGGACAATAGATATAATCTATTTGCAAGCAAAGGTGTAAGAGATTTAGCAGGATATAATAAGGCAATAGAAAAAGACGAAGAAACTGGAAAACTACCACAAATAGTAATAATAATAGATGAGTTAGCAGATTTAATGATGGTAGCAGCAAAAGAAGTTGAAGAATCAATATGTAGGTTAGCACAAAAGGCAAGAGCAGCTGGAATGCACTTAGTAATTGCAACACAAAGACCATCAGTAGATGTAATAACAGGATTAATAAAAGCAAATGTACCATCAAGAATAGCATTTGCAGTATCATCACAAGTAGACTCAAGAACAATACTAGATGGTGTTGGAGCGGAAAAATTATTAGGAAAAGGAGATATGCTTTTCTTCCCAGCAGGAGCACCAAAACCATCAAGAGTGCAAGGAGCTTTTGTTTCAGATGAAGAAGTAGAAAAAATAGTGGATTTTATAAAATCAAATGGAACAGCTACATATAGTGAAGATATTTTAGAAAGCATTGAAAATAGCAATAAAACAGATAAAGAAATAGCACAAGAAGCAGAAGATGACGAAACAGACCCATTTTTAATGGATGCAATACAAACAGTTGTAGAAACAGGACAAGCATCAACATCATTTATACAAAGAAGATTTAAAGTTGGTTACGCAAGAGCAGGAAGAATTATAGATCAAATGGAAGAAAGAGGAGTAATATCAGGATATCAAGGAAGCAAACCAAGAGAAGTATTAATGACATTAGAAAGATTAAATGAATTAAAAATGGGAACAGAAATGAAACAAGAAGTTTAAAAATAAAAAAATAAGGTAAAACTTAATAACAAATAAGAAAAATTGAAAAAATTTCTTTAAGTAGAATATTTTATTCTACTTAAACATTCCCATTTGAGAGGAGAAGCAAGTTTTGCAAAAGAAAACAGATAAAATCTTAGAAAAGATAGTAAAGAAAAACTATAATAATGAATTAGAAGAAATATTAGAAAAAAAGCCTTTTGATGAAAACACAAAAAGCAATCTTTTATCAATTCTATACAAAATCGAAACTGCATATAAAGATTATGAAAAAGTAAAACAAAATGTAGAAACAAAAGAAGAATTTATAGAAAAACTGTTAAAAGATATAAAAAATAATTGTGATACAATAAAACTTGTAAGACCTAACTCAGAAGAAAGCAAAATAATGAAAGACAAAACATTTCTAGTAGAAAAAAAGATAAAAAAAATAATATGCTATCCAATAGAAAGGAAAATATTATATTGTATAGAAAAAATAAGTAAACAAGACAAAATAATAAAAGACAAATACTTTTTAATAAATAAAACATTATCAGACCTAATAAATGTAGGAAATAATATAAATACAGTAGAACCATTAAGAGACTTTAATGGCTACTCTTGGACAACAATATCAAGGGAAATAGAAAGTGTAACACATAACTTAATTTATCAAAACTTACGAATTTTAGTAGGATATAAATTACTAAATAATTGGATAACAAATGACGAATATATTATAGACTATATGGAATTATTTCAAAATAAATTAGAAGAAGAATATGGCAAAGAAAACAAAAGTATTCTAGTAGAAAATTTAAAAATAGTATCTATCTTATTAGATATAAAATATGATACAAAAATAAAGAAAAAAATGTTAGAAACAAAAGAAAAAGTAGAAAAAGAGTTAGAATATATTAAAGATAATAAAGAATTCATACAAAATGTAACAACTAAGAAAATAGAAATAACAAAACAAATAAAAAAAATTGATGAAACTATAAACAACAAAGAATTATTGCAAGAAGAATATACAAAAAGAAACGAAAAATTAACATTAGAAGAAAAGATATTTAGCATACGAATATTAGCAAAAATGCTTGAAAAAGAAAGAGAAGAATATATAGAAAAAATAGAAAAATCAAATGAATTATTAAAACCAAAAAATTTTGTAAAATACAAAAGAGAATTAAAAGAAAAATATAAATACTTAAAATTAGTAGAGATAAAAGATATTCAAAAAGAAATAAACAAAATAACTATAAAAATACAAAAAGAATTCTTAAAATGTTATAAAATAAAATTAGAAAAAGCAAAAACAAAACATGAGCTATTAAAAATAATATATGAATTTAGATATTATAATTTATTGCCATTTGATTACGAAAAATCAATATATCAAATAAGAGATTTAGAAAAAGATATACAAGAACTAAAAAAAGAAATAATACTAAAAGCACATGATTTAAAACTAATTGACAAAGTAAGTAAAAAAGAAGATTTGGATCATTTAATAATTCAAAATATATTTACATTAAGGACTATAAGCCTAGAAGAATTATATATAAAAATAACAAAAGAAAAAGACAAATTTTATCTTCAAATTTTTGACGAAAATGCGTATGAAGAAAAAATAGAATTAGAGAATATGCAGAATATAACAAAAAAAGACTTAGAAATAAAATTAAATAAAAAAATAAAATTGTTTCAAAGGGGACGTTCCTTCAATCCCGAAAATTAGGGAAAATGGGGACGGACCTGTATAAAATTAAATAGGTCCGTCCCTATTTTCCCTAATTTTAGGGATTGAAGGAACGTCCCCTTATTTGGAGGTAGTTTATGAAAATTACATTTTTAGGTGCAACTAAAACAGTTACAGGATCAAATTTTTTAGTAGAAGGTGCAGGAAAAAAATTTTTAGTAGATTGTGGAATGTGGCAAGGTAAAGCAGAAGACGAGTTAAAAAATTCGCAAGAATTCCAATATGATCCAAAAGAAATAGACTTTGTGTTATTAACACATGCACATATAGATCATTCAGGAAGAATACCAAAACTATATAATGAAGGATTCAGAAATCCAGTATATGCACATAAAGCAACATGTGATTTATGCGCATTAATGTTACCAGATAGTGGACATATACAAGAAATGGAAAGTCAATGGAAAAATAAAAAAAGATTAAGAAAAGGTGAACTAGCAATTCCACCAATATATACAGCAGAAGATGCTGCTAGATGTTTAGAAATATTTAAACCAGTAAAATATGATGAAATAATAGAAATAACACCTGAAATACATGTTAGATATAATGATGCAGGACATATGTTAGGTTCAAGTATAATAGAAGTATGGGTAAAAGAAGGAGAAAAAGAAACAAAAACAGTATTTACAGGAGATATAGGCAATAATGATATCCCATTACTTAGTTCTCCAACAATGATAGATAGTACAGATTATTTAGTTATGGAATCAACATATGGAAGTAGGCTACATATGCAAAATAACGAAAAAGCAGAAATGTTTTTAGACATAGTATCAGAAACACTTGATAATGGAGGAACAGTTGTAATACCATCATTTGCAGTTGGAAGAACACAAGAAATATTATATGAACTAAACAAACTAAAAGAGAAAAAAGATGATGAGGAATTTAGAAGAAAATATAAAAAATTAATGAAAGCACCAGTCTATGTAGATAGTCCACTTGCGATATCAGCAACAGAAGTATTTAGAGAAAACACAGAATTATTTGATGAAGAAACAAAAGAAGAAATATTAAGAGGAGACAATCCTTTGGAATTCCCAGGGCTAAAATTTACAATGACAGCAGATGAATCAAAAGCATTAAATCAAGATGAAACTCCAAGTATAATAATATCAGCAAGTGGAATGTGTGAAGTAGGAAGAATAAAACATCATTTAAAACATAACTTATGGAATCCAAAAAGCACTATACTATTTGTAGGGTATCAAGCACCAGGAACACTGGGATATAGCTTAGTAAATGGAGCAAAAACAGTAAAAATATTTGGAGACGAAATAGCAGTAAATGCAAGAATAGAATATATAGAAGGATATTCAGGACATGCAGATCAAGAGTGGCTAATGAATTTTATATATTCATTTCTACAGAAACCAAAACATATCTTTTTAGTACATGGAGAAAAAGAATCACAAGAAGTATTAAAAGAAAAAATAGAAAAAGAAACAAATCTTCCAGTAACAATCCCAGAATATGGAGAAACGTATGAACTAAAAGATACTATAGAAATGACACATAAAATAGAAAGAAAAGAACCAAAAACAGTTAGAAATGAAATAATTCAAAGACTAGAAATATTAAAAGACGAATTAAATGATATGGAATACTATGTAAGAAAAGATATAAATGACGCAACACTAAAAGATGAAGATATGTTTAGAATAAACGAGAAAATAAAAGACTTAGAAAAACAAATAGTAAATGTTATAGAGGGATAATCCAAAATGGAAAAAGGAGATAAACTATGGAAAATAAATATTATAATGAAGCAATTATAGGGAACAAAAACATGATAGCAACTTTTACAGGTAAAGGAGAGTTGGAAAGAATGTATTTTCCAACTAAAGATTACAAACAATTTATAAGTTTTTTTCATACAGGAGTAAAAATAAATACATCTGATTTAATATATTTGCATGATGATATAAACAATGTCTATAAACAGTACTATGAGCCAGACACAAATATATTAAACACAGAAATAACAAATACCTATTTTAATTTAAAAATTTTACAAACTGATTATATGCCATTAAAAGAAAATATATTAATAAAAAGATATATATTTATTAATGAAAGTAAAATAGATTTAAATGTGAATTTTTATATTCATTCAGAATTATTATCAGATAATAATAATTTTGTAGGATGTAAAATTATTGATGGAGGAATGTTACAATATGCACATGATTTTGCATTTTCAACATTTGCCAAAGGTAAAAGCCTACAAAAACACCAGATTAATGGCAGTAAAGATACGATAAAAAGAGGAGAAATATATGACAAAGATTATATAGGAATGTCAAATGATTCAAGCATTTGTTATGATATAGGATTATTAAAACCAATGGAAAAGAAGACATTAGAAGTTTGTATATTAATTGATGAAAATAAAAATATTTCTAAAATGGAAGATGAAATAGAAAGAATAAAAAAACTAGATTTGAAAAAGGAATACACTAATACAAAATCATATTGGAGAAAATTTGTAAAAAATCATAATAGACTAAATATAAAAGAACCAGAGAATAGCTATGAAGAAAGAATACAAGAAATATATAAAAGAAGTATTTTATTGTTTCCATTATTATTAAATCCAGAAACAGGAGGAATTATAGCTTCACCAGAGATTGATGAAAACTTCACAAAATGTGGAAGGTATGCATATTGCTGGACAAGAGATGCAATATTTATAACAAAAGCATTAGATATATTAAAAATGGACAAAGAAACTGAAAAATTCTATAAAGTATTTTGTAAAAATACACAAAGCAAAAATGGAATGTGGGAACAAAGATTTTTTACAGATGGAAAATTAGCTCCATGTTGGGGATATCAAGTAGACGAAACAGCAAGTGTTGTATATGGAGTACTAGAACATTATAATTATACAAAATCAACAAAGTTTTTAAAAGAAAACTTACAAATGTGTGAAAAGGCAGTAGACTTTTTAAAAAGATATATAAAAGACTGGTTAAACATAGAAGACAAGACAGCAAAAAAAGATAAAGTTCAAGAAGAAATGGAAAAAGAAATGCAAGAAAAACATCCAGAACATAAATATCATGTAAGTTATGATTTATGGGAGATGAACGAAGGAATACACTTATATTCTTTAGCAAGTATTTATTCAGCATTTGAATGTATGATAAAAATGTATAAAATATTAGGAAATAATATTTCAGATTTTGAAAATAATAGATTGAAACAAGAAAAAGTAGCAAAAGAACAAAGAACACTAGAAAACTTGCAAGTTCAACTAAAAAATTACATAAATGAAAATTTGTATGATGAAGATAAAAAATCATATGTAAGAAATTTAGAAGATAAAAGAATGGATATTAGCATATTAGGTTCAGTTGTTCCATTTAATGTATTCAAACCAAAAGAAAAGAAAATACAAAATACGATAGAAAGAATAAATCTTTCAATAAGAACATATACAGGAGGATATCAAAGATTCGAATTTGACCATTATATGAATGGGAATCCCTGGCCAATTGCAAATCTTTGGATGACATTATATTACCTAGAAGCGGGAGAAAATAAAAAAGCAAAAGAAGCTTTCGACTTTGTTGTAAAAACAGCAGGCAAACACTACTTATTAGGTGAACAAGTTGATAATAGTACTTTAAAACCTAATTGGGTACTTGGTTTAGGATGGTCTCATGCAATGTTTATAATAGTACTCGAAAAATTTTTAAATAATACTTGAAAAGTAAAAAAATTTAATATAGAATAGTATTGTCTAAAGAAAATAGGCAATACTATAATTATTGATAAAGAGAAGTTAAAGGAGGAATTTTTATGTCAGTAAAAATAGGAATCAATGGTTTTGGAAGAATAGGAAATTTGTCATTCCAAGCAGCACTTGCAAGAGAAGGAGTAGAAGTAGTAGCAATAAATGACCCATTTATAGCAGCAGACTATATGGCATATATGACAAAATATGATACAGTACATGGAAGATTTAAAGGAACTGTAGAAGAAAAAGACGGACATCTAGTAGTAAATGGAAAAGAAATAAAAGTATATAACGAAATGGATCCACACAATATTCCATGGGGAGAATTAGGAGTAGATTATGTATTAGAATGTTCAGGAGTATTTACTACATTAGAAAAAGCGCAAGCTCATATTGATGCAGGAGCTAAAAAAGTAATAATTAGTGCACCATCAAAAGATGCACCAATGTTTGTAATGGGAGTAAACAACGAAGAATATGATTCAAGTATGAATATTGTATCAAATGCATCATGTACAACAAACTGTTTAGCACCACTTGCTAAAGTAATAAATGATAAATTTGGAATTAAAGATGGATTAATGACAACAGTACATGCAACAACAGCAACTCAAAAAACAGTTGATGGAGCTTCAAAAAAAGACTGGAGAGGTGGAAGAGCAGCCGCAGCAAATATTATACCATCATCAACAGGAGCAGCAAAAGCAGTTGGAAAAGTTATACCATCATTAAATGGAAAATTAACAGGTATGGCATTTAGAGTTCCTACTGTAGATGTTTCAGTAGTAGACTTAACATGTAACTTAGAAAAACCTACAACATATGAAGAAATATGTAAAGCAATGAAAGAAGCTTCTGAAGGAAATATGAAAGGAATAGTAGAATATGTAGAAGATCCAGTTGTATCATCAGACTTTACAACAGACTCACATACATCAATATTTGATGCAACAGCAGGAATAATGTTAACAGATACATTTGTAAAATTAGTAGCTTGGTATGATAACGAATGGGGATATTCAAATAAATTAGTTGATTTAGCTTGTTATATAGCATCTAAAGATTAATAAAAATCAAGACACGTTTGATACTATATAACGTGTCTTAATAAATATTTGAAAATTAGGTTTGTACCTTATGGAAGGAATGTGATAAAAAATGAAACTAAAAAAATATGAAAAGAATAAAGGTATTACTCTAATAGCTCTAGTTATAACTATTGTAATATTACTAATTTTAGCAGGAATAGGAATAGGAAGTACAATAGGAGAAAAAGGTACAATCAACCAAGCAAAAGAATCAAATGAGCAAGCTGAAAAGGAAAGTATAAAGCAAAAGATACAAGCAGATGTACTAGTAGAAAAAGAAAAGAAAAATAGAAGTTTAACACATGATGAATTTATACAAATTGTTAATAATGGGAATTATGGAACTATTAATGGAGACATATTGACAACATCTTCAGGATATGAAATAGACTTATCAGAATTATATCAAGGAGAATAAAAAATTCCAATTTAGAGACGCATCTAAAATTGGAAAAATAATTAGCAAATTTATGTACTCCTAATAAAAAGTAAGAAGTATGGAGGAGAGAAAATGAATAAAAAAACAATTAAAGATATTGATTTAAAAGGAAAAAAAGTATTAGTAAGATGTGATTTTAATGTACCAATGGATGAAAATAAAAATATTACTGATAATGCAAGGATTGTTGCGGCATTACCAACAATAAAATATTTATTAGAAAATAACTGTGCAATAATTTTGTGTTCACATTTAGGAAGACCAAAAGGAGAATTTAAGCCAGAATTCTCATTAAAACCAGTAGCAAAAGAACTATCAAATTTGTTAAATAAACAAGTAATAATGTCAAATGACGTAATAGGTGAAGATACAAAGAAAAAAGCAGAAGCACTAAAAAATGGTGAAATAATGTTACTAGAAAATGTAAGATTCCATAGAGAAGAAACAGATAATGATCCAGAATTTAGTAAGCAATTAGCAAGTTTAGCAGAGATATATGTAAATGATGCATTTGGAGCTGCACATAGAGCACATAGTTCAACAGCAGGAGTTGCACAATATTTGCCAGCAGTAGCAGGACTTTTAATAGAAAAGGAATTAAAATTTTTAGGAAATGCATTAAATAATCCAGAAAGACCATTTATAGCTATTTTAGGAGGAGCTAAAGTTTCTGATAAAATAGGAGTAATTGACAACTTATTAGAAAAAGTAGATACTTTAATGATTGGTGGAGGAATGGCATATACATTTTTTAAAGCACAAGGATATGAAGTTGGAAAATCTTTGTGTGAATTAGATAAACTAGATTTAGCTAGAGAATTAATGGAGAAAGCAAAAAATAAAGGTGTAAAACTAATGTTACCAATAGACACAAAAGTAGGAAAAGAATTTGACATTAATACAGAAAGCAAAACTGTAAAATATACAGAAATACCAACAGATTGGGAAGGATTTGACATAGGAGAAGAAACAATAAAATTATTTTCAGAAGAATTAAGAAAAGCAAAAACAGTTGTATGGAATGGACCTTTAGGACTATTTGAATTCCCACAATTTGCAATTGGAACAAATGAAATCGCAAAAGTATTATCAGAAATAAATGCAACAACAATAATAGGAGGAGGAGACTCAGCAGCAGCAGTAAAAAAAGCTGGACTTCAAGACAAAATGACACATATTTCAACTGGAGGAGGAGCATCACTAGAATTTTTAGAAGGTAAAAAATTACCAGGAATAGAATGTTTAATGGATAAATAAAAAATATGAGCAAATTTACCAACTTTGGACACATTTCCAAATTGGAATTTTGCCTTTATCCATAGAGGAGGAAGGTTGAAAAATAATTACAATTTTGGCGTCGTTAAACTTCATTTGAAATTTAATCAAAGTACAAAAAGTACGCCTCATAAATTTCAAACTCGTTTGCCTAGCCAAAATTTAATTCTTTTCCAACCAGATTTGTGCCTAAGATAAGAGAGGAATGATAGTAAATATGAGAAAAAAAGTAATAGCAGGAAATTGGAAGATGAATCTGCTTCCAAATGAAGCGATGAGTTTTATTGAACAATTAATACCATTAGTAAAAGATACAGAAAACGAAGTAATACTATGTGTACCTTATACAGACCTATTTTATTCACTATTAACAGCACAAAATACAAATATTAAAATAGGAGCACAAAATATGCATTTTGAAGAAAAAGGAGCATATACAGGAGAAATATCAGGAAAAATGTTAAAGTCTATAGGTGTAGAATATGTAATAATAGGACACTCAGAAAGAAGACAATATTTTGCTGAAACAGATGAAACTGTAAATAAAAAAATAAAGTCAGCATTTGCAAATGACTTAGGACCAATAGTATGTGTAGGGGAAACACTAGAGCAAAAAGAAGAGGGAAAAACAACAGAAATAATAACAAAACAAACAGAATTAGCCTTAGAGGGACTAACAGAAGAACAAGTTGCTAATACAATAATAGCATATGAACCAATTTGGGCAATAGGAACAGGAAAAACAGCAACAAGTGAAGATGCAAATAATAGTATAAAAGAAATAAGAAATAAAATTTCTCAAATATATGGACAAACAACAGCATCAAGAGTTATAATACAATATGGCGGTAGTGTAAAAAGTACAAATGCAAAAGAGCTATTTGAAATGTCAGATATAGATGGGGGCTTAGTAGGAGGTGCTAGTCTAAAAGCTGACGAATTTAGCAAGATAGTAAATTACAAATAAAAAATATATGATTGGGGGGAAAATTTAATATGAAGGAGAGAAAAAAAATGAACAATTTAGCATTAAAACAAGAAATAGAACAAAAATACAGCTATGCAGATTTATTAAATTTTCCAGAAGATGAAAGATATGAAATAATAGATGGAAATCTATATTTAATGTCAGCACCTACAGTAATACACCAAGGGATTTCAGGAGAAATAAATAGACAAATATCAAACTATTTAGTAGGTAAAAAATGTAAAGTCTTTTCATCACCAATAGATGTAAAATTATCAGGAAAAAAAGATGATAAGAAAGAATTTAATGTAGTTCAGCCAGATATTTTAATAGTATGTGATGAAAACAAAATCCAAAAAAATTGTATATTAGGAGCACCAGATTTTATTATAGAAATACTATCACCAAGTACAAGTAGTATGGACAGAGTAAAAAAATTTAATTTATACCAGAAATTTGGTGTAAAAGAATATTGGATAGTAGCACCAGAAGAAAAAAACATATCAGTATTTGTATTAAATAAAGAAGGAATTTACACAATTCCTAAAGCATATTATCTAACAGATAAAGTACCTGTTAATATAGCAAAAGGATTATATATTGATTTGAATAATTATTGCAAAGAAAATGAAGAACTGCTAATTAAAAAATAGATACAATTCATAGTATTGTGATAAAGCTAAAAGCAAATGTACTTGTTCAATTTACGAATTTTGATTATTGAGCTATGTCAAATGAAAGGATGAAATAGAAATGAAAGATAAACTAACAATGTTAATGATATTAGATGGATTTGGAATTAATCCAAACAAAGATGGAAACGCAGTAAAATTAGCAAATACACCTAATATAGATGAACTAATGAAAAAATATTCAAATACTCAAATATATACAAGTGGCTTAAATGTTGGATTACCAGAAGGACAAATGGGAAATTCCGAAGTAGGACACACAAACATAGGAGCTGGGAGAATTGTTTATCAAGAATTAACAAGAATTACAAAATCAATAGAAGAAGGAAACTTTTTTACAAACCCAGAATTTATCGCAGCTATTGAAAATTGTAAAAAACATAATTCAAAATTACACATATTAGGACTATTATCAGATGGAGGAGTGCATAGTCATAACAGACATTTATATGGACTTCTAGAAATGGCAAAAAGAAGAGATTTTGAGAATGTCTATGTACATTGCTTTTTAGATGGAAGAGATACACCACCAGCATCAGCAGAAGGATATATAACGAAATTACAAGAAAAAATGAAAGAAAAAGGAATAGGAAAAATTGCAAGTTTATCTGGTAGATTTTATGCAATGGATAGAGATAAAAGATGGCAAAGAGTGCAAAAATGTTATGATGCATTAGTAAATGGACAAGGAATAAAGTCAGGAAGTCCAATAAAAGCAATCGAAGATTCTTATCAAAAAGAAGTATTTGATGAATTTGTAGAGCCAACAGTAATTTGTAATGGAGATGAACCTATTGCAAAAATTGAAAAAAATGATTCAGTAATATTCTTTAATTTTAGACCAGATAGGGCAAGAGAAATAACAAGAACATTAGTTGATCCAGAATTTAAAGAATTTGAAACAAAAAAAGATTTAAATTTATATTTTGTATGTTTTACAAGTTATGATGAGACAATGCCTAATGTTCATATAGCATTTGAAAAAGAACAATTAAAAAACACATTTGGAGAATATATAAGTAATTTAGGATATACACAATTAAGAATAGCTGAAACAGAAAAATACGCACATGTTACGTTTTTCTTTAATGGCGGAGAAGAAAAATTATTTAAAGGAGAAGACAGAATATTAGTACCATCTCCAAAAGTAGAAACATATGACCAAAAACCAGAAATGAGTGCATATGAAGTAACAGAAAAAGTAATAGAAGCAATCAAACAAGACAAATATGATAATATAATTTTAAATTATGCAAACCCAGATATGGTAGGGCATACAGGAAGTTTAGAAGCAGCAATTAAGGCAGTAGAGACGATAGATGAATGTGTAGGAAAAGTTGTAAAACTAGTGGAAGAAAAGAAAGGAAACATATTAATAACAGCAGACCATGGAAACGCAGAACAAATGATAGATCATAAAACAGGAGAGCCACATACTGCACATACTACAAATCCAGTGCCACTAATATTAGTAACAAGTAATGATAAACTAAAATTAAAATCAGGAGGAAAATTAGCAGATTTAGCGCCAACAATGCTTGACTTAATGAATTTAAAAAAACCTGTAGAAATGACAGGAAATAGTTTATTAGATAAGGAATAGAAGAATATGTTAAACCATACAAAGAAAATAAAAGAGATATATGAAGATATACAAAGGAAATTATATTATATGATACCAGAAAAATGGGAAGAGCTATATTTATATAGTTCTTTCATAGATGGCAGAAAAGACGAAAAACAAGGAGAATTATTCTTTTATTATATACCTAAAGGAATATTTAAGAAAAAACCAGTAAATGTATATGAAATTCCATCAAAATTTAATTTAGATGAAAATCAATATCTGCAATTAGTGCAAATATTATATAATAGAATAAAAGAATTAAGAGAGGAATTTAAAAAATCAGAAACAAGAGAAATATGGACAAATATAACAATGATAATAGAAAATGCAAAATTCAAAGTAGAATACAATTATGATAATTTAACAAATAATGAATTTACAAGTTATGAAAGACATGTAATTTGGAGATATAATCACTTAAATATTGGACCAGAGCAAGTGAGCAAAGAAGAAAAAGAAATATTAAAAAGGTATATGTTAGGAGCAAAAACCTTAGAAAGAAAAGAAACCTACGAAACAGGTATATATATAAAAGACATAGAAAACATTGTAGATTATACAACAGAAGATACAACACAAAATATAGAATATGAAGAAGAACAAGAAAAACCATTTAAAAGGAAAAATCAAATTTTAATGAACAATCAAGACATAGAAAATCAAGAAAATTAAAATAAAACAAAGAAGAAAATCAAAAAGAAATTTAATAAAGGAAATAAGAAGAAAAATAAAGAAAAACTAAGAACAAAACAAAAAGAAAATTAGGAAAAAAACTAAGAAAAAAATAAAAAGAAAATTAGGAAAAAAACTAAGAAAAAAATAAAAAAATAAAGAAAGAAAAAATTATAAGATTAGAGTTATTAATTTTAGATTTTATCTAAAAATCACATAAATTATTGCATATAAATCACATAAAATATTCTTATAAAAATATTAAAATTATTTTAATATTAGAATTATTTTAGAAAATCTAATAAAAATATGTAATAAAAACAAAGCAATGAAAGGAGCAAAAAAGATGATTTATTCAAAAGAATTAGAAGAAATGTGTACAGTAGCAAAAGGAGTTGACCATGGGCCAGCACCAATACCAGAAGAAGGAAAATGGGTAAAAGCAAAAGAAATAAAAGATATTTCAGGATTAACACATGGAATAGGATGGTGTGCACCTCAACAGGGAGCATGTAAACTAACATTAAATGTAAAAGACGGAATAATCCAAGAAGCTCTAGTAGAAACAATAGGATGTTCAGGAATGACACATTCAGCTGCTATGGCAGGAGAAATATTACCAGGAAAAACAATATTAGAAGCATTAAATACAGACTTAGTTTGTGATGCAATAAATACAGCAATGAGAGAATTATTTTTACAAATAGTATATGGAAGAACACAAACAGCATTTTCAGAAGGAGGACTTCCAGTAGGAGCAGGACTTGAAGATTTAGGAAAAGGGCATACATCACAAGTTGGAACAATTTATTCAAGTACTTTAAAAGGACCAAGATATTTACAATTAACAGAAGGATATATAGTAGAATTAGGACTTGATAAAGATGACCAAATAATCGGATATAAGTATGTTCATTTAGGAAAAATGATGGAAAATATCAAAAAAGGAATAGAACCAATGGAAGCAATTGAAAAAGCTTCAGGTACATATGGAAGATTTGATGAGGCAGTTAAAAAAGTTGATCCTAGAAAGGAATAATAATATGATAAATGATTTAGTTAAAAGAGCACATGAAAATAGTGTGAAACATGGTTTCTGGGAAGATAATAGAAATTTTGGCGAAGTTATTGCACTTATTCATAGTGAGTTATCAGAAGCTTTTGAAGAATATAGAAACGGAAAGAAAATTAATGAAACATATTATGAGGAAGGGCATAAACCTTGTGGAATACCATCAGAACTAGCAGATGTAGTAATTAGAATATTTGATTTTTG
>CALXAB010000019.1 GCA_944386175.1 uncultured Clostridia bacterium | reverse complement strand
TTATATTATACAAGAGGTTTTATATTTTTTCAAATCTATTCATTCGAGCCATTTCGAGGTACGAGAAATTTAGTACTATTGTTATTACCAACGCTATTAACGTTATTCCTTTTTCTTTTTTTATTTTTCTTTCCATTTTTTTCCCCTTTCTTTTGTATTTTTTCTATTTTTTATTATATTTTACATTTTTTTTCGTTGCAATATTTTTTTATTTCTTTTTGTATTTATGTACAGTAAAGTTAACATATATTATTTTGTTTTATGTTAATTTTTTTGTTCTATTTCCTCCTTTTCTTATGTTTTCTATTTTTACATTTTTTATACTTGTTTTTTTATGCTTTTTATTATCACTTATCATGATGATTGTAACTTATCGCATTGTTTTTGTCAATGTTGTTCGTTTTATTTTCACTTTGAGTTGTGTAACTTAAAGTTTCATATTGTTTCCTATTGTATGAAAAGTTTATTTTTCTATTGATAAAAAACTTTTATTTTTTTATTAAATATTATATAATAGAACAAATCATTAAAAATATTAATTTAAAAATTATAAAAGAGGTGTTATACTTATGATAAATAGAGACGAAAATCCAGAATTTTTAAATTCTTTTTTAGATTATTCTATAACAATTTTGAATAAATCACCAAACAGTGTAAAAGAATATAATTATGATTTAAATACATTTTTAAAATTTATAAAAATGCATTTTAATTTGGCAAAAGAGACTGATCTTTCAGAAATTAAAATAAATGATTTAACAATAAATGTAATAAAAAAAATAACTTTAGATGATATCCATGCATTTTTAGCCTATTTGACAAATGAATATCATAGTAAAGCTAGTACAAGAGCTAGAAAGGTTTCTACTATAAGGATATTTTTTAACTATCTTTGTAATAAAGCAAACCTTATAGAAATAAATCCTGCTCAAAACTTAGAAACTCCAAAATTAGATAAAAGATTGCCTAAATATTTATCTTTAGATGAAAGCAAAAAACTTCTTGATATTGCTTCTAATGAGGATAATAGAAATTCTCAAAGAGATTATGCAATTATTACTTTATTTTTAAACTGTGGTATGCGTTTATCTGAATTAGTAGGAATAAATTTAAAGGATATTGATTTTGGTGAATGTAAATTAAATGTAATTGGAAAAGGTAATAAAGAAAGAACCATTTATTTAAATAAATCTTGTATGAGAGCATTGGCAGATTATATTAATGTTAGACCAAAAGAAGGCATAAAACATGACAAAAAAAATTCCGAAAAGGCATTGTTTTTAAGTGAAAGAAAAGAAAGAATAAGCAATAGAACAGTTCAACATATAGTTACAAAAGAACTTCAATTAGCCGGTTTAGATACAAATAAATATTCTGTTCACAAGCTACGACATACTGCTGCAACTTTGATGTATCAATATGGAAATGTCGATATACGTGCATTACAGGAATTATTAGGTCATGAAAGTATTTCTACTACTGAGATTTACACTCATGTAAGTAATGAACAGGTAAGAAATGCAGTAGAAAAAAATCCATTGGCTAACTTATAAAGTATTACAATTTTAATTTTTTTTTATATAAATACTGGACTTTTACTTTATTGTTGTGATATCATAAATAAAGTTCAAAAGATTAAATTTTAGGAGGTCTTCTATATGATAAAATTAAATAAAAAAATATTAATAATATTAGTAATGTTAGCAAGTATATTACTTTTTTGGAATACATTTACATATGCTGTAGATTTGAATTCAATAGATGAAGACAATTCATCAAATACATCAACAGATACAAATGTTGTATCAGAAGATGAAAATATGGTTGATGAAGATAATCAAGCTGATACAAACAATTCTGTTAATAGTGAAAATACAAACTCTAGTAATAATACATATTCTAATAACACTATGAATACTAATTCTACCGAGTCTACTACTACAGTAAGTAATGTGAACAGCACATCTGATACAGAACTAGGAATAACAGAAATATTAACTATATTTTTAATTGTTATAGGTGTTTTACTTATATTACTTGCAATTGCGATTTTAATAAGATTAAAAAAATAAAATTACCAATAAATAACTCGTTTTGAAAATATTTCAAATGAGTTTTTTATTTTGTGTCTTTTTATAAGAAAATTTGATTTTTTTATTCATAATTACATTTCAATTAATTTTATGTCATGAATATTTTTCTACATTTTTTTTATACTATTAATAAACAATTTTTTATGTTATTTGTTAATATGCTTATAAGGTAAAAAAATTGTATTTTTACGAAATTAAATATTTCGGCACAATCGTGCAATAATTGCACATATCAAGGTAATTTGCCTTGCATAAAAATATTATAGGAGGAAAATTATGAATAAGAAACTATTAATCGGTTTAATTACTACTCTAGTTCTTGTTTTTTCATCTTCTTTTTGTTTTGCAAATGATGCTTTAAATGATGCTGCACACGGAGCTCAAAATGTTGTTGGTGGAGCTGAAAATGCAATTAAAGATACAATGAACGGTGTTACTGATGCAACAAAAAATATGACTAATAAAGCTGAAAACGGAATGAACAACATAACTAATTCTATGAAAGAAAATGGAGATAATAATAATACTAAAAAAGATACTAATAATGAAACAGCAAATAGAGATAACAATAATAATTATACAGCTGTAAGAACATCAGCAGAAGGAACAACAACATTTATGGGAATGAATGCAACAACTTGGACTTGGCTTATAATAGGTATAGCTGCAATTGCCATAATAGCTCTTGTTTGGTATTATTCAGCTCAATTTGCAAATTCTAATTATAAGGATAGAGATTAATATTTAAGTCCAATTCATAACTTGTACAATATGGTTTTAATTTATTTATATCATATTGTACAGGTTATCAATAACAAATTGGAAAGTCTTAACATTTATAAACTTTTAGCATTTATCTTAGGTTTTCCGTAAATTTGTTCTTGCACCAATTTTACATATGTAAATTGTGTGCATTCGTTTGTATAAAAAAGATTTTAACAATATCTTTTAATGTATTTTTCTTTATGTTATAATATTATATAGATAAAAACTATATTGAAAATTATATTTTTTCAAGCAAAATTTTAAAACTTAAGGAAGGAATTAATTTATTATGAAAATGAAACTTATAGCAAAAAATCCAACTGCATATCATAACTACTTTATTGAAGATAAATTAGAAGTAGGAATTGTACTTTCAGGTACAGAGATAAAATCAATTAGAGCAGGAAAAGTCAATTTAAAAGATAGTTATGCAAGTATAAAAAAAGGAGAAATATATATAATTGGTATGCATATTAGTCCTTATGAGCATGGTAATATATTTAATAAAGACCCTCTACGAGATAGAAAATTATTATTACATAGAAGAGAAATTAACAAATTAATCGGTTTGATTAAACAAAAAGGATATTCTCTTATTCCTATATCTTTGTATTTTAAAGATAGTATTGTAAAATTAGAGCTAGGCGTTGGAAAAGGTAAAAAGTTATATGACAAAAGACAAGATTTAGCTAAAAAAGATGCTAATAGGCAGATTCAAGCTAGTTTTAAAAATAAACAATATATTTAACTTATATTGTTTATTTTTTAACTATAATAAATCACCTTTTGTTATATTTGTACTTAAAATTCTTTTATATATATATGCTTTATCAATAAAATATTATATTTTATTACTTGAACCAAAAACATCTTTCATTTTATGTGATACAGTTTGCTTTATTAATTCTCTTGCTGGAGTTAGATATTTTCTTGGGTCAAAAGCATTTGGTTCTTCATTAAATACTTTTCTTATTCCTGCTGTCATGGCTAGACGTAAATCAGTATCAACATTAATTTTTGATACTCCTGATAGACTAGCTTCGTGTAACATTTCATCTGGTACACCTTTTGCACCTGGTATATCTCCCCCATATTTATTACACATCTCAACTAATTCTGGAATTACAGTAGATGCTCCATGCAATACAATTGGAGTATTTGGAATTCTGTTTTTTATTTCTTTTAAAATATCAAATCTTAATTTGGCTTCACCTTTAAATTTATATGCTCCATGGCTTGTACCAATAGCTATTGCTAAAGAATCACAACCTGTTCTTTTTACAAATTCTTCTGCTTGTTCTGGATCTGTGTACATAGCATCTTTTTCTGAAACATTTACATCATCTTCTATACCTGCTAATTTTCCTAATTCTGCTTCTACCACTACTCCTTTTGGATGAGCATAATCAACAACTTGTTTTGTTAATTTAACATTTTCTTCAAAATCATATTTTGATCCATCAATCATTACTGAAGTAAATCCAGCATCTATACACATTTTACAGGTTTCAAAATCTGGTCCATGATCTAGATGTATAGCAATTGGTATTTCTGGATGTTCTTCTACTGCTGCTTCAATCATTTTCATTAAATAATTTATCCTTGCATATTTTATTGCACTTGATGATGCTTGCAATATTACTGGAGATTTATTTTCTGCTGCAGCATCGACAATAGCCTGTATTATTTCCATATTATTTATATTAAATGCTCCTATTGCAAATTTTTCTTTCATTGATTTTTCAAACATTTCTTTTGTTGTAACTAACATAATATCATCCTTCCTATTTTTAATTTAATATCATATTGATATTTTATTTCTATTTTTTTTATATGTCAAGAAAATATGAGAAGAAATTCTATTCCTTCTCATATTCATAACTTGCACACATTGATTCATCTGGCTTTTTAGCTTCGTTTTTGTTTGAATTTGGTGTTACTTTTATTGCTTGTAAAGTACATATATTTCCATATTCTTCATTATATTTACAGTCTTTCACAGAACAATGTATTTTTTGGTTTCCTTCCATATTCTACCTCCAAAAAATCTTTTTGTGGTATTAGTATGTGTAATTTTTTTAGTTTTATTCTTTTTATTAATAACAATTATTTTTCACATGTTTTATTTTCACATTCTTTGGAAGGATTTTCAAAACTTAAATACCAATTAATGCCATTTCTATTTTCTTGTATATAGTTGTTTCTTTCTTGTAATTGCTCAAAAGTTTTTGGCATTGGCATTATTACTGGTTGATTTGGTAACCAGTTTGCAGGAGTAGAACTATTCATACAATCTGCCATTTGGAGTGCTTGTAGTATTCTTATTATTTCTGGTATAAATCTTCCTATATTCATTGGATAGATAAGTATTGTTCTTATTATTCCTTTATCGTCTATTATGAATACATTTCTTACTGTTTCGGTGTTACTTATGTCATTTGATATCATTCCATATTTTCTTGCTATCTGCCCATTTCTATCTGCTATAATAGGAAACGATATTTTTATTCCAGTTTTACAATAAATATCATATATCCATGCTAAATGTGAAGCTATTCTAATGTTACCAATTATGCACTTTATATAAATGATTGTGTTAATATTTTGCCTTTTACAAACTATTAAAAGCCTTATCTGTATGCCTTACACATTATCTAACTGTTCTTTTACTATATTTAAATCTGAAAAATTAAAATATATGTATATGTTTTTAAATTCATCTAATTCTATTCTGTCCACTAATTCCAACAATATTTGTTTGCTAGGCTTTTCAAATTTCAAAAAATCTTCAATGACTTTATCTGCTTTTTCATTATCTTGATTTTTTTGAATCTTGCTTTGCAATAGTTTTATCTGCTCTTGTATATTTGCTTTATCTTTTTTTAGTTTTTCTCGTTGCCATATAAAATCTTTTGAATATCTGAAATAGTCATCATCTGTTATAACTCCATTTACATTATCCATATACATTTTATCAAGTTTTTTTGATATGTTTTCTATTTTACCTTTTATACTTAATAATGTGTATTCTTCTTTTTGAATAAGATTGTTATAATTATCTTTATTTCTTTCATATATCAATTTTAAAACATTTTTATCACAAAAGGTATTAACTATATTTTTTATATTATTTAAGACTTTATTTTCAAATTTATGATAATTATAGTTACAAGTTTTGCATTTTTTATCTTTTCCTCGTGCCAAACTACAATCTATGTATCCAATTTTATTAACTTTTCCTCTATAACAAATTCTAAGTTGTCTACCACAATTATGACAAAAGATTAATCCCTTTAGTAGTTCATTATGTTTTGGTGTTGATAAACTCTTTTTACTTTTTAATATTTCTTGTACTTTAATAAATGTATCTTTTGAAATAATTGCCTCATGTGTATTTTCTACTCGTATATATTCATTTTCATTTTTGAGTTTTCGTTTTTTTACTTTATATGAAACATTAGCACTTTTATTTTGCACAGTATTTCCAATATACACTTCATTTACAAGCATTGATCTTATCGTTTTAGGACTCCAAGTTGTTCGTTGATGTTTTAAACTTAAATATTGGCTAGGTGGCTCTATTCCCTTTTTGTCTAAAATATTTGATATTTTTTGCAATCCATTACCTTGTAAATATAATTCAAATATTTTTTCTACTATATAAGATACATTTTTATCAATTTCAAGTTTATTTTTATATATTTTGCTTTTTTTGTAGCCATATGGAGCAAAACTTGCTAGATATTCTCCCTTAAGTTCTTTTTCTCGTAAAACTCCTTTGATTTTTTTTGAAATATCTTTTGCATACATATCATTTATAATTGCCTTAAATGGTGTCACATCATTATTTGTACTATCTAAAAAAGTATCGATTCCATCTAATATCGAAACATATCTTACATTATTTTCTGGAAAATAATTTTCTATATAATAACCAGTTTTTATATAATCCCTACCAAGTCTTGATAAGTCCTTTGTTATAACCATATTAATTTTTTTCTTTTCAATATCTGCTATCATTCTGTTAAAATCAGGTCTATCAAAAGTTGTTCCGTGATACACCATCATCTTTATATTCATCTACTAAAATAAGCTGATTTTCTTTTATGTATCTTTGTAGTATATCTCTTTGATTTGAAATACTATCACTTTCTAACTTGTCTCCATCCTCACGAGATAAACGTATATATATTCCTACTTTAAATATTTTATTAATCGTATTTTGATTGCTAAAATTCATTTGCACCTCCCATATTCTAGCAATCACCTGCTAGAAAGATTATACGGCTATTTACCTAAATCTTCAAGGCTCCTTATAATTTTTAATTACATTTTTTAAATATATCTCAAAGGATTTTTCTATTTTAGTATTTATATTTTCTTTATCACTATTGAAAATGAAAAATATTTTATCTTTAGCTTGTATATTATTTTCATTCATAAACATTCACCTATGTAATTATTATTAAAATTTAATTTAAAAATGACTATTATTTTAATTTAAATTTATAATAAAATAACATATATTTTTTATTTGTATTAAAATGGGTACCAAAAAAGAAAAAAGGGTACAAAAAAGAACGAATGTTGGTGTGGCAATTTTTCCTACCCAATATTCGCCAGCTTGGTGTTTTGACACCCTTTTTGCTGTTTAGGAATATTTCCTAAAACCTATTTATGCTCTCCGAGGGATAATTTTTTGTTTTGATATTTCTAAAAAACAGAGCTTAAATTGCTCTGTTTTACTTTGAATTTTTAATTTAAATTTTAACAATTTTTTATTTCATTAATTTTTTAATTTCTTTATCAATAAATTCTTTTATTATAGGAATATCTTTTAATGCTGTATCAAAAATTATATTATAATCCATATCAAAATAACCATGAGCAAATCTATTTCTCATTCCTCTTACTTCATTCCAGTTTATATCATTTTGTGTTTCTGTTAAATAGTCTGCAGTTAAATGATTAGCAAGTTCACCTATTTGAAATATAGGCATTGAAATTGCATTTCTAAAAACAACATTCTTATTAAACTCTTCTATATTTTTACCAAAAATTTCAAAAGTTTTTTCTATTTGCTCACAATATTCTTTCATATGCAATAATATTGTTAAATTTCTATTTAAATTACTCATATATATTCAATCTCTCTTTCTTTACTTCATCATAAAATATATTTTTAGCAAGTTTTATTGTTTCGCTATCATATTGTATATCATCTGTATATGTTTCTTCTATTACAATATCAATTTGTTTTTTTAATATTTGTTCTAGTTCATAAGCAAGAGCCGATAATTGTAAGAGCGTTTTTAAATTTCCTTTTTTTATCATAATGTCTATATCCGAATCTTGTTTTGCATCTCCTCTTGCATAAGATCCAAAAATATATGCTTTTTCAATTCCGTATTTTTCAAAAACTTTAGATATCATTTCTTTTATTTCTTCAATAGTATATACTTTTTCACTCATATTTTTATTCTCCTATTTATATTAAAGTAACCTCGAACCCCTAGGATATTCGAGGTACTCATCTATTCCGACTTTAGTCCCGTAGGTTTGCTAAAGTACTAATCCACTATAGTTAGTGTAACATTTATTTCTTAATTTTGTCAAGAAATATGTTAAATTTATTCTAACATCAAGGCAAGAAATTTGTAAAAAAGTTTGCAGAAAAATCACTAGATAATGGACTTTCATCTGTTATAACAATTTCTGCAGATTATCACCAAGAGCCAAACTACTTTTACGAACAGTACATCCCAGAAGGCTACATTAAAGTATGTGAAAGAAATTGTCCATTTACACGTGTTAAGCATAATGTTGTATTCATTAAAAAAATGGATGCAAGAGGACAGAATATTACAATTAAACTTCACGATTTATATAAAGGCCTTGCTATCGGCAAAGGTTGTAAAAACATTAAGAGAATTGCCAAGATGATTAATGCTAGGCAAATTTATGTAATTTGATAGGAATTTAGGAGTCTATGTAGACTCCTTTTTTCCAGTACTATGATATTAATTTGGACAGATGATTACTTATTTTTATTTGTTGGTAACTTTGACTGCACTTCATGTGAAGAATTGCTATCTACGCTTAAACCCAATAATTCTGTATTTAATTGTTTAAAATATGTATGTGCTCTCGTGAAGGCTATCATCTCAGTTGTACATACGGGGGTAAAGTCTTAAAATATGGGATAGTTATATTAGTTTTTCAATATCTATTTTTAAATCAAATTTTAATATTACAAATATCTTTTTAATTTATTTCACCTATATAATTTTCAGTATTCCAAATAGCATATAATGGAATATTTAAAATCCTATTATCAAACTTTATATTTAATAAAGAATATCTTACGGCAAATTTAGGATTATATTCTTTCATATACACTTTTAGACTTTGAGCTTTAACATTAATTCCTGCTTTTGCTTCAACAGGTATTATTAAATTTTTATATGCAAATACAAAATCCACCTCACTTTGAAATTCATTTGTCCAATAATATATAGTATTTACTTTCTTAATATTTCCTAATTCTTGAAGCACAAATTGCTCTGTAAGTAATCCATTAAATTCATTATATATTGCATCCTTTTCAATTATAGTTTCATAAGGTAATTCACAAAGAACTCTTAGCAAACCAACATCAAGTAAATATATTTTGAATGCTTTTAAATCCTCGTAGGCTCTTAGCGGTTGCTTATTGCCACATTTTACTCTATTTACAACTCTTATTAATCCTGTGTCTTTTAACCAATTAATTGAATTTTCATATTCTCTTGCCCTTGCCCCATCTTTTACAACACCATATATAAATTTTCTATTTTCTTTTGCTAATTGTGATGGTATACTATTCCAAACATATTGTATTTTTGTTGCCGTACTATTATCTGTATGTTTTGAAAAATCTCTTTCATATGCTTCTAAAATCCCTTTTTGAACTCTTTCTACAAGTTCAAAATCCTTCTCTTCAATCCATGTCTTTACTGCTCTTGGCATTCCACCTATAACAAAGTATTTTTTTAAATAATCTTTTAATTTATCTGTTATTAAATCTGGTAATTGTTCTAATTTATTTTTCTTAATTACATCAATTAAAACATTCTCATCATTTGCAATCAGAAATTCCTCAAAATCCAATGGTTGCAATTCTAAAAAATCTACTTTTCCAACTGGAAATGAAACTTGATCATGTAAAAACACTCCTAATAAACTTCCAGCACAACATATTACATATTCTGGCGTTTCTTCTGCAAAATATTTTAAAGCTGTAAGTGCTCTTGGCAACTCTTGAATCTCATCAAATATTATTAATGTTTTTTCAGGTTCAATTTTCTTATGATTAAGTGCTGATAAATATTCTATAATTCTATTTGGCTCTATATTACCTTCAAATAAGTTTGCTATGTTTCCTGCATTTTCAAAATTTATATATAAAACATCATCAAAACATTCTTTCCCAAATTCCTGTAAAATCCAAGTTTTACCGACTTGTCTTGCCCCTTTTAAAATAAGTGGTAGCCTATCTTTTTTATTTTTCCATTCTTTTAATTCTGTTATGATTTTTCTATACATATTATCAGCTCCTTACTCTTTTATCGCCTAATGTAAATCACATTTTCTTGACCAATAATTATGCTTTTAATCACATTTTTCTGACCCTTATATATATATTATATCACATTTTCTTGACCACATACAAGTTTTTATAAATTTTAGTAGTTATATTATTATATTTTTATTTACAAATTTTATACTATACATATTTAGTAATATATTTTTAATTGTAGCTTTCTTTAGGTCCAAATATTATGGGACTAATATTTATATTTTTCTTACATCATTAATCCAATCTTTTACGATTTTCTTTTCAACTAATATATTATTATTTATTCCAGTTCCCATAAAAGTTGTAGGTTTGTTCTTTGCATGATAATCAGAACCACCTGACATAAATTTGTTGTACTTTTTACATAAATTAATCATAAATTCCCTATCATCATTACTAAATAATGGATATATGCATTCTAATCCATCAATATCAGTTGTTTTCAAAATTTTTTCTATGGAATATCTATTATCATCAAATGAATATATTAGACCATGTGCTAGAAACGCTAATCCTCCTGCCTCGTGTATTTTATTTATCAAAGTTTGACAATCATCATAATATTTTGAAGTATTGTAATAAAATGGGCTTTTTTTATTTCCTTCATGTTCTCTATAAAAAGTTATTCTATCTACTTTTCCTAATTTTTTTAATATTTCATCATTTTCATTATATTTAAGTATTTCGTCACAGAATACCCATGAGCCATAAAGCTTGTCCGGATTTGTAATATCAACATGTATTTCTTCATTTACTTTAAGTCCCATAGCCTTAGCAATATTAACAAAATGCTTTAAAGCATCATTTTGAACTTCCATCTGATTTTCTTTTTTTATATTAATTTTATTATAGTCAATTCCATAAGCCAATATTTCTATATTAACATCATCAAATATAGTCTTTATTTCTGAACCAATCACGATTTCACCGCTAAACTTACTTCTAATATCCGGATTTTTCTCCAATTCAAAATATGCTCCAACAGAATTATGATCCGTAATAGAAATAATCTCTAATTTTTGTTTCTCTGCATTTTCTAATAATTCTTCTACTGAATCAGTACCATCTGAATTATTAGTATGCAGATGTAAATCTATCATTTTTATAATCCTCCCTACAAATTACTTTTTAAAATTTTATTTTACATTAACATATTTTTATTTTTTGTAAAAAGACAATTTTCACAGTTGATTGCTTGTTTTAATATTTTTTGGTAACTTTCACTATTCTTCATGTGAAGAATTGCTATCTACGCTCAAACCCAATAATTCTGTATTTAATTGCTTAAAATATGTATGTGCTCTTGTGAAGGCTATCATCTCAGTTGTACATACGGGGGTAAAATCTCCTGGATGTGAAAATAAAACCAACCATTTTCCTGAATAGTCATTTAATGAAACATCTCCCATTGTTGTTATAGCGTCAAAATCCGGTGCTTTCTGTCCTATTTTTACATTACCGTTCATCATCAATTCATAATCCATAAAATATATTCTCCTTTCGTTTTTATATATTTTATGGATTATGTTTTATTTTTGTTCCTATTTATATTCCTTTGGATTTATTGCAAATTTAATTCTGTACTTCTAGATTTTTTTCATTTTATCTATTTTATATTTTAAAAATGCAACCATAAAAATACCCAATATAATTAATGCAATTATAATTATTTTATTTATTTTTCCTGCATTAGGTAAACTTCCTTGAACCATTGTAGAATTATTCCCAACTATGCTTTGATCTACATTATCATTTGATTGTTCTTCTGATGGTTGTTTATCATTTACTTTTATTACTTCTATATCAAATTGTGTGATTTTTCCAGCATAACTTATAGTAACATTCTGAATTCCTAATACTGTATTGTCAAATCCTGTTACTTCTATTTGAGAATTGCTCATATCTACTTCTTGTGATGTTTCATCATTGTATTTTACTAATATTTTCCCTCCATCTAGGTTCAAATTATCATAGTTTTGTATATATTGTAATTGTGTCGGTTTTTCTAATATCTCAATACTCAATATTGATTTTTTTATAATCTCTACGTTAAATTTTGTAGTCTTCTCTCCATAATGAACTATAATAGTTTGAGTTCCCAATACTAAATTATTAAATCCTGATACCTCTATTTGAGAATTGCTCATATCTACTTCTTGTAATGTTTCATCGTTGTATTTTACTGATATTTTTCCACCATCAAGATTTAGTTCTTCATAATTTTGTATATATTGTAATTGAGTTGGCTCTTTTAAAACTTCAATACTTTGTACAGATTTTCCTATGATTTCCACATTAAATTCTGTTACTTTTCCTCCATAACGAACTGTAATAATTTGACTTCCTAATACTGAATTATTAAATCCTGATATTTCTATTTGAGAATTGCTCATATCTACTTCTTGTGATGTTTCATTATTGTATTTTACTAATATTTTTCCACCATCTAGATTTAGTTCGTCATAATTTTGTATATATTGTAACTGAGTTGGCTTAGAACTTATTTCTATTGTAACTATACTTTTAGGAATTATATTTATATTAAAACTTGCTGATAATTGACCTATACTTAATGTTATTTTATTTTCTCCTAAATCTTTATTATTAAATCCTTTTACTGTTATTTTAGAATTGTCCATACTAATTATTTCTTCTGTTCCATTATTATATGTTAATTGTACTTTTCCACCTTGTAAATTCAATTCATCATAATTTTGTATATATTCGAGTTTTTCTGGTTTCTTTATAATTTTCATATCTACTATTTTTGAAAATTCCTCTGCCGTTTCTGCCCCTATCTGTGATAACGCGGCAGATGTAAAATGTATAATATTATTATCAGGACAAACACTATATCCTGCATATTCATAAGCTTTGTTATATTCTAATTTATTTCCTTCACTATCAATAAATATATTAGTTTTAAATTCTTCAGATTTATAATTTGTTTCATCAGGTACATAATGATCCCATGCATATGATGTACCTAATATAATATCGTTATTTTCATTTATAAGTTCCTCTTGTGCTTGGTGTATTTGCATTGTTCCTTTGTAATGATTAGCAAGTCCAATTTCCCTAGCTGTTTGAACTATTGCTCCTTTTGTTATACCTGTATCATTTTTTAAATACTTATGGACTTTTTTAAAATATTTCTTATAATCTTCTGTTGATGTCCTTCCATTATATGCGTTTGTTTCACCTTGAAAAACTACATAAAGCTTATTACCAATTTTATAATTATTATCTTCTAAATATTTTGTTGCACTATTATATTTTTCCACCATAGCTTCATAAATATATTGAGTATTTTTATCTCCATAATCCTCATCTGTTGATGGCAAAAAGTTTTCGATAATTTCACCACCGTTTGCACAAAAAACAGCTACTACTTTATGTCCTGTATGTTCATAGTATGTTTTACAAAATTGTGGTATCATATTTGTTCCATATGACTTTTGTATAGAATATCCACTCGTAACTTCTTCTAATTTTTTTGTAGCCTTATTATATTTTAATGATTCTCCTAGTATTTTAGTATTTTCTGTTATCTCTTGTAATGTATTGCTCATATATAGATATTCAAATGCTGTTTCTGACTCTTGAGTTATATTTATATGATTCATAGTTTTTGAGTTTCTTAATATCTCCTCGCTAATTCCAGTTATTTTAGAAAATTGTGATACACTTTCATTATCTTTATAGTTATATCTGGTATCCTTCTCTTTTTCTGTATCTCTTAGCCCACATGTTCCAACCATATTAGATTGCCCCCAAAATAATATAACATCATATATATCAGCATCTTGTGCATTTACAGTATTAGATTTATTTATTAATATTTGTACTGATATTAAATAAAATACAATAGTTAGAATCATTATTATAAAAATATGTTTAATTTTTTTCATTTTCTTTTCCCCCTAATAATATATTAAAATTAATATTTAACAAAAATTTAATTTTAATACATTCTTTTATCTTAAAAGTATTTTATTGTTTTAATCTCAAATATCCTAATTCTTCCCAAACATTATAAGCCAAATTTAATCTAAATAATAAAGTTGGTTTTGCACCTGCTCTATTTTTATCAACTACACATGCATAATATCTTACATCTGGATCTTCGTACATTTTCAAATCAAAATATTCTGTATCCACCTCATTTAAAGAATACTCATAATTTTTTAAAGTATCTCTATTAATTTGTTTTATCAAACACAATGTATCTAATACTTCTTTTACTGTTCTACTAACAGCTAAATCATTTACAGTTAAATTTACTGGTAATGTATCAGTTTCTGCTAATTGTAATGTTGAGCAAATATATAAATTAAAATTTTGTGCTAAATTTGATAATATTGTTGCTGTTTTTTTCAATTCTTCTCCTATACCAATATTTGCTGTATCAGTTTTTAAAGTATCATAAAATACATATTCTATTTTTTCTTTATAGTAATAATTCATTATAACTTTTCGTAACTCATCATTTGTGTGGTCTGTGATATTAATAAAATATATTGAATTATTTATTTGTTCATTAGCCCAATCTGTTATTTTAATAACTTTATTAAATTCTGTTGATATCTTTGATAATCGTTCTACAAAATCCTTTTGGCTCTCTCCTTCTTTTCTAACTACAAATCCATTTTCATCTATTTCAACATCTTTTATATTTTTATCAGGTCTAAATTTGAATTCTAGCAATTCTCCTTCAGTTTTTATTAATTCTTCTCCATGTAATTTTTGTATTTCTTTATTATTTATAATAGTTGTTATTAAACAAAGTCTCATTTTATCTTCTGACATTTCATTAGATATCACTAATACTTTTTTATGGTAAATTAATGCTGTGTGTGCTGCTATATCTATTGTAAATCTACTTTTACCAGAGTTTGACGGCATAGAAAATGCCATTGTTTCCCCTTTTCTTATTCCTTTAAATACACTTGTTAATATAGGAAAAGGTAATGGTAATCCATTTGTTAAATTGTTATCCCCTAATTCTAAGAAAGCAGAAAGACCTTTATTTAGAATTGCTCTTTTAAATTTTCCTGTATCATTTACTTGTACTATTGCATTTTCTACTTCTTGTACAGACATTTGATCATATAATGTATAATCTTTTATTTCAACTATTTTATCTTGAATCTCTTGAATTGGAATTGAAAGATAATGTTTTCTTAATACAAATAGTTTTTTTAATTCTATATATATTTTTTCCATATCGTATTTTTTACCAGAAACTTCTTTTTTTAATTTATTTTTTAATTCATATACATGTTCATCTTCTTTAGAAAAATTAAAATTTCTTTTTGCTATTTCTGGGGTATAATTTCCACCTTCTGTAAATAAAACACTTTTATATATATTTAATACTTCGCTATCTTCAAAAAAACATTCTTCATATAAAAAATAATATTTAACAATTGATTTTGGATTAGTTAATAATAGTCCTATATATTGACGTTCTAATTCTACATTACTTAATTTTTTAGGATATATATTTTCTTTTTCTTTTTTACTATTTTTTCCTCTTAATCCAGTTCTTTTTTCTATATCACTTCCCATACTTTTTAGTTTTGCTATATTTTTTAAAGTATTTGAATATCTTCCATTATCAATATCTTCTTTAATTTCTTTAATAATGCTTTCATTTTCCTCAGTCACAGGGATTTGCTCTAATAAGTCATATAATTTTTTTGCTTTATTTTGTTCCACCTTTCATTCCTCCTTGCAATTTTTATTAATTATATACTTTTAAATATTTTTATTCAATAGATTTTTTAATAAAAATATGTTAAAATATTAGTGTTATTATAATTCACAGTTATTCAGATAATTTTACTGCGAATTAATTTAATTAATATAATGGAATGATAAGACTAAAATAATTAAATTTGTATCTTAGGAAGGAATGAGATTAATAATGGCATTTGATGGAATTGTAACAAAAGTGATAACTTCTGAATTACAAGAACTTTCAGGAGCAAGAATAGATAAAGTTTTTCAACCTTCAAAAAATAATGTAATATTAGGATTATATAAAAATGGTAAAAATTATGCATTAAATATATGTGTAGATTCTTCGAATTACAGGGTACATCTAACAACACACTCAAAACCTAATCCTAAAAATGCATTTAATTTTTGTATGGTACTTAGAAAACATTTAATTGGATTACATATTAAAAACATTATAACATTAGATTTAGAAAGAGTTATTATCATTGAATTCGAAGGATTTGATGATATTGATGACTTGCTTGAGAAAAAGCTAATTATTGAATTAATGGGAAAACATTGTAATATTATTTTACTAGATGATGAAAATAAAATAATTGACAGTATTAAACATATATATAATAATGAAAATAACTCATATACAAGAACTATTATACCTCATCAAAAATATAATTTCCCAACATCCTCAAAGTATAATTTTTTAGATGTACAAAATTTTTATGGATTTAAAGATAAATTATGTAATGCTAATTTTGAACTTAGTTTAAATAACTTAGCAAAACAAATTTCTGATTTATTTACAGGAATTAGTAAACAGTATATAAATAATTTGATATCTTTTTTAGATATAAGTAGTATTAATGATGAAAATTTAGAAAAATTATATAACTATTTAAAGCAAATAATTTTTAGTAATAATCCTTCAAAATTATATTTCGAAACATTATATAATAATGAAGATTTAAAAGATTACTACCTACTGATTAATAATTCAAATATAGAAAACAGAGAAACTCATGATTTTCATTTGAATTTTTACTTAGATGATTTTTATTATAAAAAAGAAACATCATTAGAATTTAAAAATTATAGAAATACAGTTTTAAAACTAATTCTAAATACATTAAAAAAATATAACCAAAGACTATTGAATATTAATAGTAAACTAGCAAGTTGTGAAGATATGGACAAATACAAATTATATGGTGAGTTGATAACTGCTAATTTGTATAAAATAAAAAATGAAAATATAGAAAAAATACAATTAGAAAATTATTATGATAATAATAAACTAATTACTATTAAACTTGATAAAAAGTACTCTCCAGCTGTAAATGCAAAAAGATTTTTTAAAAAATACAACAAACTAAAAAATGCTTTGGAAATAGTTTCTGAGCAAAAAAAGGAAACTTTAGAAGAATTAGATTATCTCGAAAGTATAATTTATGAATTAGAAAACTCATCTAATTTAAATGATGTTATTCAGATATATGAAGAGATTTCGGAAAATGTAATATTTAAGGAAAATACTAAAAAACAAACTAATAACCAAAAAAATAATAATATAAAAAAATCTATGTTAACAAAAAATAAGTTTACAACATTTAATCCAATCAAATATATTATAGATGGTCATACACTTTTAATAGGAAGAAATAATAAAGAAAACGACTATCTTACATTAAAGCATGCTAAGAAGACAGACATATGGCTTCATACTAAAGACATTCAAGGAAGTCATGGTATATTATTAACAAATAATAATATAGATCTTTTATCTAATATAGAACTATTAGAAAAATGTGCAAAAATTGTTGCATTTCATAGTAAAGCTCGTGATTCTTCAAATGTTCCTGTTGATATTTGTCTAGTAAAATATGTAAAAAAGCCTAACAAAGCTAAACCAGGTATGGTGATATATACACATCAAATTACATTGATAGGGGACGTTCCTTCAATCCCCAAAATTATTGATAGGGGACGTTCCTTCAATCCCCAAAATTAGGGAACAAAGGGACGGACCTCCCAAGTTTAACATCTAGCCTTCCCCATTGGTAAGCCCATTATCTTCAAATATGTGATTTTGAATGTGATTGAAATAATTTTAGAAATTCTTGATTAATTTTTTGGAAAATGTTCACGTCGAGCTTTAGCTCGGACTAAGTGAAAGGGTGCCAAAAAATTAATTTAGAATTTTTTTAATTATGTATTGAACCGAAAAATCACATATTTGAAGATAATGGGCTTACCAATGGGGAAGGCTAGATGTTAAACTTGGGAGGTCCGTCCCTTTGTTCCCTAATTTTGGGGATTGAAGGAACGTCCCCTACCAAAACATTAAAAATAATAATGCTGTTGCTAATAAAACTTCAGGTTTTGTTAAATCTTCTGGTAATAGTTCTATTTCTCCTGTATCTTCTTTTTCATCTACTATTTCTACTGAATATTCTTTTACGTTTTCAAGTTTAAAGAATAGTTCAATTGGTTGAACTTTTCCATCTTCTAAATTATTAATTTTTATATATTTTTTTCCTAGCAAAACATTTCTTTCAGAATAGAAACTAAATTTAGCATATTTATTACTTATATTGCTATTAGTATTAGTATTTTGAATAATCCCTCGAATTCTACCATTAACTAATGTTGCTTCTGCTTGATATATTTGAACTTGCTCAGTATCATCTGTTCTATTTATTGGTCTATATTGTGAATTTAGACCTACATTTATCAAAAATTCTGATAATACTATAAATCCTATTACTATTAATGCATATATGAGAAATGTTTTTAATCTATCCATAATTAAATCCCCTTGTATAATATGTTTATAAGATTTATTTAAAATAAATTTTATAAACATATTGTTTTTTATATTTTTTAAATAATTTTATATATTATATCAAAGTTTTACGTAAAGTTCAAGGCTAATAGAAAATTTAGAATTTTACCAATATGCTTTTTCCTAGATAAACAGAGTATATAAATACTTTATTGACATTTTTTTCTAGCGACATCTCTAGAGCATTTTTGTATATTTCTAATTGTTTCTTATATTTTTCTATTAATCCATTTTCTTTTCCTTTTTCTACATAGTCTGTTTTATAGTCTAATAAAATTAGTTCATCTTCTTTGCTTATATAGTATAAGTCTATAATACCTTGAACTAAAATATTTTCATCTTCCATACTGTTTAAATCTAATGTATCATTTTTTAAAATGTCTTTAATAGGAATATTAATATAAAAAGGTTTCTCTCTATAAATTTCTTTTGCTTGTTTTAAATCTTTCCAAATATCTGTTTTTGTAAATTCCAAAATTTTATATAAGTTAACACTATCCGCTTCTGTTTTTGTAATTATATTTTTATTTAATAATGATTTTATTAAATCTTTTACTTTGTCTATGTTATATTCTGTGTTTATGTCCAAGTACTGCATACATAAGTGAACAATAGTACCTTTTTTTGCTGAAGTTATCTTTTCGTCTTTAGTATCATTTAAAAATTTTGGTTTTTTGAAAATACTTTCTCTTTTGATTTTACCATCTTCTTTTGTATCTTCTTTGCCGATTGTTTGTTAAAATATTTAATTCTTCATTGAATTTTTTCTCTTCTAACATTTTATATTCTTTATCATTTAGATTGCTTTCTTGTATTTTTTCATTTCTTAGACTTATTAATATGTCCTCATTATTAAAGCTTCCATCTATTATTGAGAGTTCATCAAGTATGTTAAAATTTCCATTTTCCATTTCTTTTATCTTGGTAACAGATGTTTTTGTTGGCATAACTGTAGATAATGGATATTTATATTGATAATTTACAATATTTTTTATATTTTCTATTTGTTTACTATCTTTTTCATGCTTTTCTAGTTCTTTTATTACATCAATTTTATCTTTTTGTATTGTTTTGAATGATTTTAAGAGTTCCTTTTTGTTATATAGGTTTAATGTACATATCTTTTTTATGTTTTTCTCTTCATATTTATATACTAATAAAATCCAATCTATATATTTTTTCATCTTTTTTAATAATATATAATTTATTTTTTCATTACTTTTCGAAAATCTATTTACTTGTTTTTCTATATTATCAAATTCTTTATTTGTGTCCTTTAATAAACCTGTAATGATTAATTTTTCTTTTGCTCTTGTTAATGCAACATATAAAACTCTCATTTCTTCTGATAATGTTTCAGTTAGTATTTTATTTCTTATTGCTAATTTTGTTAAAGTATCATATTGAACTTGCTTTTCGTAATCAATATATTTTACTCCTATACCTAAATCTTGATGTATTAATATATCATCATTCAAATCCATTAAATTAAATTGCCTTCCTGTACTAGCTAAAAACACTAATGGAAATTCTAATCCTTTGCTTTTATGGATGCTCATTATTCTTACAACATCATCATTTTCGCCTATAACTTTTGCTGAACTCATATCTTTGCTACTTAATTTTAATTTTTCTATAAATTTAATAAAATTATATAGACCTTTAAAGCTTGCTGTTTCGTATTTCTTTGCCCTCTCAAATAACATTCTTAAATTTGCTTGTCTTAATTCCCCATTTGGCATTAATCCTACATAATTATAATACCCTGTATCTGAATAGATTTTCCAAATCAACTCATCTAATGATAGATATTCTTGCTCTTTTCTCCATTTCTCTAAATTATTTAAAAATTTTTCAATTTTGTCTTTTAATTCTTTATCAACATTTACTTTTGCTTTTTGTAGACAGGTATAAAAATTGTCGTATTTATCTGTTAGTCTAATTTTTACTAAATCATTGTCTGTAAATTTTCCTATATTTGATCTTAAAACTGTAACTAATGGTATGTCTTGTATAGGATTATCTATTATTTTTAATAAAGAAATAACTGTTTGTATTTCTATAGTATCTAAATATTCTTGTGATGCATCGGAGAATACTGGGATTTCTAGGTTTAATAATTCTTGTTCATAAATAGGTGCTGTAGTTTTAGTACTTCTTAATAAAATTACTATATCTTTATATGTTATGTTTCTATATGTATTTGTTTTTCGATCAAACACTTGGTATTTTTCATCTATTAATTTTTTTATCCTATTTGCAACAAATTTTGCTTCTAGCTCTATATCTTCTATTTTTTCTTCTTGTTCCTGTGTTTCTTCATTTTCTTCTGTCATATGTTCATTTTTATCTTCTTCTTTTAAATCTATTATATTTATTTCTGTTTTTAAATCTTGATCTATTTCTTTATAATCTGCACCTAAATTTAAGTACTCTTGCTCATTATATTCTATATCACCTAAATCTTCACTCATTATATTTTGAAATATTATATTTGTAAAATCTAAAATATTTTTTCTACTTCTAAAATTTTTAAATAGTTGTATTTTTAAATGCTCATCTATTTTTTTATTATCTTTTAATTTATATTGCTTATATTTGCTTAAAAATAGTTCTGGCATTGCTTGTCTAAATTTGTATATACTTTGTTTAACATCTCCAACCATAAATATATTATTTTGTTTAGAAATAGCATTTAAAATATATTCTTGTACTAAATTACTGTCCTGGTATTCGTCTATTGCTATTTCTAAATATTTTTCTTGATAAGTTTTAGCTACTTGTGATGGTATTATTTTTCCTTCTTTATCTTTTTTTAATAATATATTAAGTGCAAAATGTTCTATATCATTAAAATCAACTATATTCTTTTCCCTTTTCTTTTTAGAAAATTCATTGCCAAAATCTAAAATTAGGTTTTGAAGTTTTAATAATATATCATACATGTCAAAAATATCTTGAATTGCTTCTTTTGAATTTGTAACTAGTATTTTATTTCTCTTTTTGTTTAGTTTAGCCTTTATATCGTCTCTTATTAATTTTGCTTCTTCTTTTATTTCTGAATCTACCTTTTTTCTTGGCCAATCTACAAACTTAAAATTTTGATTTATTTGATATGCTTTATCCCAATTATCAAGATGGTTTTTTAGATTTTCTAACATATCTAAGTCAGTTCTTAATACTTGTTCAAATTTTTCTAATTCTGTGTCAAATATTAATGTTTCATGAACATTTTTTAGAGTAACTATATCATCTATTACTTCCTCTTTTAGTTCTTGTAACAAAATTTTTCCCCATTTAGTATCGCTAAAATCTTCATCTAAATTATTTTCTAAATTGAACATTTCAATTTTTTCTTTTAACCATTCTTCTGGAAATGGACTACTTTGTATATATGTATATATTTTTAGAACTAGTTCTTTTAATGGCGTATCATCTCTGTAACTTGTGTATGTATTTATTAGTTTTTCAAAGTCTTTATTTTGTTCTTCATATTTTGTTTCAAATATTTCTTCTATTGTTTCTTGCTTTAATAATTCTATTTCTGTTGTGTCTGCTATTCTAAAATTAGGAGAAACGTTTTCTAATTCATAAAAATTATTTCTTACTACTTCTAGACAAAATGAGTCTATTGTACAGATACTTGCTTTGTTCAATAAAGTTATTTGCCTTTGTAAGTTTTGATTTTCAAAATCATTATCTAATTTTTGATATATAGCATTTAATACTCTTTCTCTCATTTCTGAGGCTGCTGCATTAGTGAATGTTACTACTAATAGTCTATCTATATCTATATTTTCATTTATTATTTTATTTATTATTCTTTCTACTAATACTGCTGTTTTTCCACTTCCGTGCTGCTGCTGCAACTAATATATTTGAACCTTTTTCTTGTATTGCTTGTTGTTGTTCTTTTGTCCATTTTACTTCACTCATTTTTTCACCTTTCTTTTAACAATAAAGTTTTTATTTAAAGTTAGATTTATTCTATCATAAAAAGAAAAATTACTCTATACTTTCGTATAAAGTAATTTAAAAATTGTAATTTATCTTTCCATTTCATCTATCTTCTTATCTATATCTTCCATTGTTCTAATAGGTAAACCATCAATTTTTACCCCTTTAGGCCAAGTAATTTTCTTTCCAGTTTTTTGTTCTATATATGCTTCTATTTCTTCATCATCCATTTGCACTAATTTTTCATATGGTATCCCTATTCTTTTTGAAATTATTTCTTTTGTTTTATTTGATAATTGAAAACTCATTTTTATATTTCCTCCTTGTTCTAAATAATAACTTACTATAAATCTCTAAACAACAAAATTGTAATTTGTAGGAATGATTACTGTTCTTCATACCATTTTGCAAATTCTTGCATCGCTTGTACTGACCCATCAATTTTTCTTCTATTTTCTCTTTCTTCTAAATTCATCTCTGCTAATGTTTTATCAAATCCTAATGGTTTAAAAATATACCATAAATCTGACCATTTTTCTGCTCTGTCTAATCCTCGTATTTCTTCTGATAAATTTCCAGAATGTTTTCCATAAAAATAATGAATATCTTTCCCATCATGATAAGCTAAACACTCATTAAATGCACATTTTCTGTTTTCTTTTCCTTCCATCAGCTTTAAAATTCCATTTATTCCTATTGTATCTAATGAAAAATTCACAAATGCTCTAGGAAATCCATTTAACTCTTCAATACTAAAATCTGTATCTAAAGCTATACAAGGTCTTTTTACTATTTCAAAAGCCTCTTTTACTTTTGCAGTTGCTATTTCTTTTATATCATCACTTCTTGGCTCATCTAATTCATAATTAAATGTAGTAAATTTTAAATTCTTAAAATATTTTTCTGCTGATTTTATTTTTCCTGTATTATGTGTTACAAAAATAATTTCTTTTCCCATTATTCACTCCTATAATTTTTATAAATTTATTGCTTATTACTCATCTATAATCTCTTCAAAACGATATTTTTGAGTTACATCTGGATATTTTTCGTGGTCTACTTCAGATAAAAACATATCTAATGGTCTTGCATATATACCATCTTTATGATTAGTTTTTCCATTGTTATCCATACAACGGTAAATTACTAATTTCTCCCCTGTTTCACTATGTTGAGCTACTGTGATTACAAATGACCTTGCTCCTTTAAAATGTTTCCACATTGTAAAAGGTTTTACTTCTCTATTTTCCATATAAACTTCCTCCTTATTTTTTATAAAACTATTATAAACTAAAAGAATTTAAAAGACAACTTACTATTTTGCTATATAATACCACAAAAAAGAAAATTATTCTACATTAAACTGACATTGCAAAATAATTTTCTTTAAAATAAAAGGGGATGTTTATTTAGTCAGTGCTAATTACTAGTTCTATCAATTAGCACAGCTAAAACAATACTATTATGATATGTTTAAAAGTCTTTTCTCATTTTCAGTATAAATTTTATTTATAATAGGTTCCCATTTTTCATTTCTTTCAAAATGCTCTTTTTTATTTAATATCACTTCTTTCTGCATAATCTAGGTACATTGATACTAAGTTATTCAACTCTGTAATTTCTTCTTGTGAAAGATAATTTTTAGCTATTATTACATCCGTTTCAAGTATTTTTCCATCTGGTACATTTTTCCAAGTAGTTAGTCCCATATTTTCTTTCTTACTATCTACTCTATTATAAATTATTTCATGAGCTGTCATACCAGTAATAGCAAAGTGTAGCTTATTTTGAACATTTTTATAAAACTCTATTGTTGTTTCACTATTTTTATTATAATTGAAACTACATTCTTTATAAATGTCAGTAATTTTTTGGTAAAATCTTCTTTCACTTGCTCTAATTTCTTTTATCTTAACTAATAATTCTTCAAAGTAGTCTTTTCCAAATTTTGGTCCATTTTTCAGAAGTTCACTATTTAATACCAAACCTTTTTAATATATTCTTTTAAAGTTTTTGTTGCCCAAATTCTAAAATCTGTTGTTTCTTTTGAATTTACCCTATAACCGTACTGCAATAATTGCATCTAAACTATAAAAATTTGTATTGTATTTTTACCAAATTTTGACTTTGATATACGATTAAATCTTTTAAATTCTCTATATTATTCAATATTAGTCACTTCTTTAATTTGTCTCTATTATAAATTTAATATCTTCTATTGCTTTATCTATATTCATCATTCCATTTCCAATTGGATAATAAACTGGATATACTTTATATTCTTTTCCTTCTATTTTCTTTAAAAAGTTTTGTTTTCTACATTGTGATACAGATATATTTTTATCTAATACTATAGAACTAACTTGATTGCCTAATGTTATAATTGTTTTAGGATTAACTATTTCTATTTCTTTGTATAATAAATCTAAATATTCATTATAAACAGAATTAGGTAGTACTCTTGCATCTATTTGAGTACACTTCCCTAAATTAGTTATAAAATACTTATGTTTTTCTACATCAGCATACACTATATCTGCAAATTCTTCATTCCATTCATTTGGCTTTTTTGCCATAATATTTTCATATATTTTTTCATCAAGTAGCCCTATTTTATAAAATAGTTTCCATATATTTTTAGTTCCTATCCATGGTGACCTTCTGCCTTTCCAATTAGGATTTGATGCTATATTTCTACCTGTGGGATTCATAAAAACGAAACAGATATCTGGATTATTAGTACATCCACCATTATATATAGATGTTAATTCCTTTGCTCCATATTTTATTTGTAATTTATCATATTCAGATTTTAAATCTTCTAATTGCATTCTTTACTACTCCTATTTTATATTGTTTACTATAAAGTCTATCACATCATCTTCATTATAATTTGCTTTATCTTTATTTCTATCTTCATCTGTTAAATCAACAAAATATTTGTTGCATTCTGGCATAATTGATATTGAATCCAATGGATAACCTGGATTTCTTTTTTCGCAAGGCTTGTCTACAAAATAGAAATGGCTTTTACTCCAGCTATATTCCTTTGTTTCTTTTCCATTATATATTACCATTCCATATACCCATTTAGCTGTTAGTTTTCCACCATATTCATTAACTAAATTACAATAATATTTAATCATTTCATCATCATTTAATTCTTTTCCGTTTACTCTTCTTACATGAGTCCCAGGTTGTTTTTCTTCTGGTAATTCTTCTATGTATAAGTTATTATCCATTCCTATTGTTGTAATCTTTGTTTTTTCATAATATGCTTTTGCTTTTATATAAGCATTTTCTATCGCATTTTTGCCTGTTTCTTCTGGCTTTAGATTTATTCCTAAATCTTTAATAGTTAATACTTCTATATTTTTTTCTTTTAGCTTTTGTGCATATTTATTAATTTTAGCTGGATTTGTTGTTGCAAATAATACTTTCATTAATTAGACCTCCTTAAAACCATTTCTATTCCATAGCCATAATATTCAACTCACTTTCAAATTACTATTTCTAGTCAACATTTAAAAAGTTTGTTACCAAGTCAATTATGATATCTTTTTCTTTTGGGTTAGATTCGGCAATTAATAATGTTAAAGCTGTTAAAGTATTATTGTCAATTACTTGTTTACCATTTTTATATAATATACCATAGAAGTTTAGAAAATATATAAATAATGTTGCTGCTATTCGTTTATTTCCATCTGCAAATACATGATTTTTTACTATTAAATATAAAAAATTGGCTCCTTTTTCTTCTACACTTTTATAAATATCTTGTCCAGCAAAACTTTGATAAATATTGCCTATTATTGATTCTAATCCCTTATCTCTTTCTACTGCAAATAAAGAACTTTCTTCATTGAATCTTAGTTTATTTATAATTTCTAAGCATTTTTTATATTCTATTTTTCTATCGTCTATATTTCCTTCTATTTTCTTTAATGTTCTGTGATCATAGTCATCTAATAAATCTAATGCTTTTGAATATTCTCCTATTACTTTTAAAATTTCTTTTGCATCATTTCCTTCTAATCGTTCATCTATTCTATTTGCAATATCAATTAGTTTTATTGTTTTTTCTAAATATTCTAATCTTTTTTGATTTACAGCATATCCTTTTAACATATAATCTTTTAATACTTTATTTGCCCATTGTCTGAAAATTACACCATTCTTTGATTTTGCTCACCCTATCTGATGACAGGTCAGTATTAAAAGA
The DNA here is from genome assembly GCA_944386175.1 of uncultured Clostridia bacterium. Taxonomy (GTDB): domain Bacteria; phylum Bacillota; class Clostridia; order TANB77; family CAG-508; genus CAG-269. Next base: position 4,454 of record CALXAB010000019.1, on the reverse strand, counting down.
ATTTTCAAGGTCTGATGAAATGGTTGGAATAAAAAACTTTTTTTTGGATTCTCCTATTTGACTATTTAAGAAATATATTTCAATGTTCTCTCCATCACCATAGATTTTTTCTATAAATAAGCCTAAAATATCTCTTTTAGTTTTTAAATCAAATGTATGGAATATGTCGAAAGAATTATCAATAACTTTTAGCAAATCTTTTGCTGTTTGCATTTCAGAATTATTATTAATCTTTGTTTTATTTTTTATATTTGCTATTTGTGTTTCTAAATTTTGTTTTTGTTCTTTTAATTCTCTCAACTTATAATTTACCATATCTATTAGATCAATGTCAATATACTGTAGTTTCTCTACTAATTTGTCAATTTCTTCTTTGTTTTTATTATATGCATTTTGTAAGAACTCTAATTCGCTATTAGAATTATCGTTATTCTTAATTGATGCTATTTTTTGAAGTTCTTTATATATTTCAGAATTAGGAACAAAAGTATTCTTCATTATTTCAAATACCTTGTTATCAATTTCACTTCCAACATTTAGGGATTGACACTTATGTCCTCGTGATTTTTCTTTTAAGTTACAACAGTATCTATAATAAGCATTTCCATCTTTATCTGCTTTTCCCATATTTTTCGCTCTCATAAGTGAATTACATCTTTTACACCTTAATAAACCTGTTACAATAGTATTAGTCTTTTTCAATATGGCTGCTCTATATTTCTTATCAGCATTTTTTTCAATAAGCATTTGAACAGCAACCCAATCTCTCCCGTCAATAATTCCTTGATGCAGACCAACTGCAATTATCCATTCTTCTATTGGTTTTTCTTTTCCCCCATACCCACTTGTTTTGTTGTATGTCAAAAAACCGTATTTGCCATTATTATTTTTTCTGTCATCATCTTCACGGTAAATAAATATTCCTTTTGAATTAAAATACTCCATTGTATCATTGTCGTTTTTAGCATATACTGGATTTGTAAGTATTTTTCTTATAGCACATATTCCAAAATATACACCCTTTCTTGTTCTTATATTATTATTCATTAAATATGTCAGTAATTTTGACATTGATTTTAATTCTAAAAATTTAGCAAATATTAATTTAACCTTGCTTAATTCTTCATCATTTATAACAAGTTTAGATGCGACTTTACTTTTTTTAGATATACAGTCCTTATCTTCCTCACATACCTCTACTTTTTTATATCTTTCTGTGCTAAATCCGTAAAGGAGTTTCGCCTCCTAACCATGTACCTGTTTTTGATAATTCAAATAAGTTATCTCTAATTCTTTCTGCAATTACTTCTCTTTCTAATTGTGCAAATACAGATGCTATATACATCATAGCTCTTCCCATTGGTGTTTTAGTATCAAATTGCTCTTTTATTGAGATAAACGAAGTTTCTAATTCATTTAATTCATTCATTAAAGAAGAGAAATCTGCTATATTTCTACTAATTCTATCTAATCTGTAGCAAATGAGAATATCATAAGGATATTTTCTTTCATCTTCTAAAAAATCTTTAAATCTTGGTCTATCTAAACTTCCTCCTGAAAAGCCTTCATCTTCATATATTACAATTTCTACATCATATATATCTTCTGGATAATTTCTTTTTATATATTCCTTTGCAAGTTCAATTTGGTTTCCTACTGAATCTCCTTTATCTGTATATTTTGATTTTCTTGAGTATATCGCAATTCTTATTTTTATTTTTTCGTTCATTTTTGCCTCCTTTTTTATGATTTTAAAAAAGGAGGCTTGTCTATTCAAATGTATAAAATTAACTGTTTTTTAATAATTGTAGAATTGACTTTAATATATTTTCTTTATCAGTTTTTGTTATTGGTAAACTCTGCACATATTCTTTTATTAAAATCGCTTTTACAAAGGCAAGATTATGTATATATGCATCACTTCCTTGATTATCTATTTTTATATTCATCTTCTATCATCTCACATAAATTATCTTTCTTTTCCTCTATTCTCTTTTCGTTTTGCTTTTACTTTCTCTTCCATTTCAAAAAAACTTCTCAAAATTCTATAATTAATTTTTCCAGTTTCTCCTAATGTTGTAAATCTATCTCCTATTGAAATTACATCAACATCATTTGCTAATGCTTTATCAATAAAAGAGAAATAATCTTTTCTATTATTTCCTAAATGTTTAAATTTAAGTAAAATCACAATATCTACCAACTTATTTTCAATTAATCTATTTATTTCCTTTATTTGTTCATTATCTTTTTTTATTTTACCAGTATAAAGATAAATATGTTGTAAATTCCATTCTTTGTTATTTGTTTGTTCTATAAAATTTTTAATATTTTTTATGGCATTTTCCCCTGTATTTATTCCCATATCCGAAAAAAAGCCATAGGCAATTACTCTTTTCATATTTACCTACCTTTCTTTATTATATTATCTGCTTGTTTCTCTATTTCTTCTGGTGAATATAATTCCATTAGCGTTAATATATATTCTCCAAACAATTTATTGCTTATCTCTAAATTTCCAGTGTTTTTCAAATACTCTTTTGCTACAATTCCATAAGATGAAACTTGTTTTCTAGTAATAAACTCTGTTTTTTCTTCTTTTTCTAACGCTAATTTTTCAAAATACTTCGCATCTTTAAGTGCTTTATTCAAATCTATACCTAATGCAATGATAATACCTATATCGATTTCTTTCATATCATTATTTCCAATGTGTCCAATATAATTTCTTATTCTTGATTTATCTATTACTCTTATCTGTTCTAACAAAATTAACGAATCTTTAGGTAATCCGTTACTTTTTTCATCTATAAAAATGTGTGTGGGTAATTTTGATTTAACTTTTACTTTACTTGTAATTGGTGCAATTATAACTGTTGGACTGTAAAGATTTCCTACATTATTTTGTAAAATAACAACTGGTCTAATTCCTGTTTGCTCGCTTCCTACTACATCTTCATTTAAAACTGCATAAAATATATCTCCTCTATTTATTTCCATTTTTTCTTTTTTCCTCCCATTCTTTTAAATATTTACTTTGTTCTTTGTTTTCATATTCTATTTCTTGTTTTGTTTTGCTTTTGCTACTTCCTAAAATAATAAGATATGTAAATATTGCAATAAGTATCATAATAAAAAGTATTATTTTCATTTTCTAAACTCCTTTTTTACTTAAGGCTATCTATTAAAAATTAAATAGATAGCCCTTTATTATTTCTATCTTTCTCCAAAAAATTCATTAAACGGCATTTAGCAAATGCTCCACAGGACTTTCACCTATCTGCTTTAACAGACTTGCTCTCAATGCGTGGGACGGTTTTATCTCGCTCGTGCTATGACTGAACAAGTGTATCATTATACCCACTATTCATTATCGCCTTATGAGCTGCTATACTCATATTTAAGTTAAGTAGGTTGTAAATCTACTTTTTAACTAGCTCCTAATAGTAGGAATGTATTTAATGAATTTGTATTCAATTTTCAAAGTTCTTATCTTATTTCAACTAAAACGAAACAAGTGAAAAAGTTTTAACCTCTTTCACTTGTTTCCTAACTAATCGTCAATTTTGCAAGGCAAATTTTAAAATTTTTTTAATTTTTTAAAAATTTTCGTATATTAACTATTCCTTTTCGTATAGTTTCACTTACAGCTTGGTGTGATGTTTTCTCTAATTTTGCAATTTCTTCTACAGTTTTATCTTCAAAATAGTATAGCTTTATTCTTCTTTTTTGAACTTCTGATAAACAATTAATTGCCTTTTTTAATTGCTTGTTTGTTGTATTAGTTTCTACTATTTCTTCTACATCTACAGGCTTATGTAATATTCTTTTATTTAAAGTGTTTTCAAATACTTCTGAATGTTCTATATGATTATCGTATTCATTTAATTCTGATAAGTCATCTAATTCAAATTGATTCATTGCTTCATATATTTCTTGACCTATCTTTATAATTTGTTTATGTCCTTCCCCATCTTTAAATATTGCATAATATGTATTATTTTCTTCATCATGCAATAAAGTATATGGATTATCTTTATATTTCCTTCTTTTTGGTCTTTTCGCCATTATTATTACCTCCGTTCAATTTGCTTGTTTGTGTGCAAATTGAACAGAGGTGGACTACGGCAATGTTTTTCTTTTAGTAAATAAAAAAAATCAAATGCACAGTATAACACTACACATCTGATTTCCTTAAAAGAGCATAAAATGCCAATATAATGAATATCTGTTAATATTAAATTGTGTTTTTTTACCGTTATTGTTTCATACATTGGCAAAACTCCCTTGTGAATTTTGCTTAAACAAATTCTCAAAGGAGTTTTTATAAGGGGATCAATTTAATTAATCAAAGTCTAAAAGATTTAGTAAGTCTTTTGTAAAAGTCAATATAAAATTGATAAAAAAATACAAAATTAAATTGATAAAAAAATTCAATATCTTTTTCCAGAAAA
>CALXAB010000018.1 GCA_944386175.1 uncultured Clostridia bacterium | reverse complement strand
AAAAACATTCTATCAAATTGGTATCTCTTATTCAATTTTTTTCTAAAATTTCCCTACTAAAAGTTTATACTAACTTTAAGCAAAAAATGATATAAAGCAAAAATTTACTTTATATCATTTTTTTACATTATTTATTTCCATTATTTTTCATTAACTTTTCATAAGATTTTTTTAATATTTTTTCATATCTTCTATTCAGTGGTGTTTTATAAAATTCTTTTCTAACAGCAGATATCATAGGCATTTCATCTACTTCTTTTAATATTCGTTTCATTTCAATTTTATCAATTATCCTTACTAAAGCTTCGTTACAAGCAGTATTTTTCAAAGAATATATAAATTCGTAATAATTTATTCTTTTTCCATTTTCAGTTATTGCTGAAGTAGGTCTATTATATACTCTATTATTTATCTCTGTTTCACTATTTAATATTTCTTTCATTTGCTCATCTGTTAATTGTGAATATAAGCAAGAACCACAGTCATATATTGGAGCCATTTTCATTTCCTGCGTTTCATCTTTTACCAAAACTCCCCAATTCCCATTATGTCTATCATAATTACCTATTAAAGCATCTATAATAAACATGTTCCAAAAATAGTTTTGCATTTCTTTTCTATTTTTTATATCATTGTGCTTTTCAATTATTTCTTCTATTTCTTCTAATGCTGTAGTTGTTCCATTTGAACTACTAGCTGTTTCTGGAAAACTATTTTTTAAATTTTGAAATTCCACTAATCTCAAGCCTTCTCTTGTAAAATCTTCACAAGCACAAACATATTTTATTTTTTCAGTTTCTAATTGATATATTCCTAATATTGTATTTTGTGCTTTTATTCCAATTGTATTAAATACATGACAACCTAAATATTCTGAAAACACATTATTGGAATATGATGCTTTTTTGTTTTGTTTTGGACTGTTATTAGGAAATTTTAACAGATAATATTTATCATTATATATTATAGTTTTTTTGGTATCTGCTCCTCCGTATTTATTTATGACTTGCTTACATTGTGTAAAATCAACTGTTTTTCCCATTTTTACCTCCTTGTCTTTATCCCCTACTCCACCATAAGTACTTTTTTCTTAAAGTCCATGCCTGGTCTTCTGTTATGTCTTTGCTATACCACGCCCTATTTATTTCTGAAATTAATTCTTCTTCTTCTCCGTCCCAAAATTTTTTTTCCTTTCTTGCTCTTATTAACGCATCTATTGTTTCTTTTAAAAATTCTGGTATTTCAAAGTCTATTTCTATACTTTCATCATAATACATAATCTCAGCCCCCTAATACATGTATATTATAACAAAAACAATTCTATATTACAATAAATATTGTGATTTTTAAAATCCCAATATTTTTACGATATATATTTCATTTTATTTTATCTTAATTCATCTTTTTTATGTCATATAAAAGTTTAAATTTTTTATTTCAAAAAAAATAATATAAAGCAAAAATTTACTTTATATCATTTTATGGCGGAGATGAGAGGGTTCGAACCTCCGCGCCCCTTTCGGGACCTAACTGTTTAGCAAACAGTCCCCTTCACCACTTGGGTACATCTCCATTTCATTTTATAAATAAAAGTTAGATACTTGCTTAAATATACTAAATATCTAACCTTATTGTTTTTGGCGGAGAGGGTGGGATTCGAACCCACGGTACGCTATTAACGCACGCCAATTTTCAAGACTGGTGCCATAAACCAACTCGACCACCTCTCCATATTAAATACTAATGTCTAACGGCAGTATTAATATTAGCATTTTTTATAACATTTGTCAATAGAAATTTTAAGAATTTTTAGGAATTTTTTTAATAATTTTTAGGAATTTTTGAATAAAAATTATCAAAATTATAGAAAAATTAATAACAGTATAATAAAAAAGAAAAAAAGAGTTATTACAAAAATAAACTTTATTGTATTATCTATATATCTGGAAAATCACTTACATTAACAAAAGTTATTTCTATTTTATTGAAATAACACTATTTAAACGAATTTGAGATAAATTAGCTTCTTTTTCTTTATAGTTTTCTTTTTCTTATTTCCATTATTCATATATATCAAAGCTTTCTATTTTACCAACACATTTTTTTACGTTTTTTATATAATCTTTTACTTTTTCTGTTTCCTGATAATTTTCTTCATCATCTCCAACATATATTAAAAATTGTACATTAGTCATATTTTTTATTTTATCCATCAATCCAAATTCACCTTTTATACCTAAATTCCCATTAAATGGCAAGTCAAAATCACCATTATTCCTTTTTAAGGGTATCATATATAAAGCTGCTTTATTAGAAAAGACTATTACATTTTTATTACTTTGTTTTATATATTTAATTATTTTTTCATTTTTACCATATTCTTCTTTTGAAATTATCCCTCCAAAAAAAGGGTCTTCCCATGAATACATATTTTTATCACTTATTATATAACTTATCCAATTATACATATTATAAACAGAAAAAATAATTAATAGTACAATAAATACACTGTTTAATATTTTTATTCTATTCACTATTTTTTTTTCAAAATTTTTAAAAATATTATATACAATATATACTAAATTTATAATACATATATAAATAGCCAATAAACCATGATTCCAATTAAAAATAGGATAACAAATTAATAGTAGAGGCAGCGAAAAAGCAAATAGTATTCTTATATTTTCTTGTTCTCTTTCTACTAAATTCTTATTTTTTAAATAATTTACACTTAATATAATATTTATTATAGCTAATGCTAATACAAATATTATACAGTTTACATCAAAAGCAATATTTTTATTAGCAAATTCAAACATTCCACCAAATGTATAATTTAAAAATTGATATAAATTATTATCTATTATCAAAAATATAATAAATATAATAAAACTCAAAATAATTACACTAACAAATTTTAAAATTTCTTTAATTTTCTTATTTTTTTCTAAATTTTTTGACATCATTACGAATATTATATAACCCATAGCATAAAAAACGCCTATATTTTGCTTTATTAAAAAAATTAATATACTCAAAATCCCTTGTATAAACCATGTTTTTTTTGATTTATTTTGTACTAATAAGTAAATCCCTATAATAGTAATCAAAATTGCCAGATTATTATAATTAAACCCTGTTCTAATTATAGCAAAAAAATTTTGTACACTTATTAATAAAATTACTAACAAAGAAAGTGTTCTTGTTATTTTTAATTTTTTTAAAATTTTATATGTAAATAAAAACAAAATAGCCATTAAAATACAATGACTTATTCTAAATATAAATAAATTTGCTCCAAAAAGATGAAATATTGTTTTAGCACATATAAAAAATAATGGTGTTGTAATTACATTTATATCCTCATATATTTTAAATCCATTATACATTTTATATATATTCTGAAAATTCCATATCTCATCTCCAGCCGTTATCTTTAAATTTAAAGTAATTCCGATTGAAATAATCATCATTAATATAAAAACAAATATTTCATCTTTATTTTTTATTTTTGAAATAATACTTTTCATTTATTTTCACTCTTTATCTATTTTATATATTTCATTACTTTGAACAGCCTTTTGTATAGCTTCTTTTTCTTCATCTGATACAGTATAAGGTGAAACGCCATTTTCTACAGGTTTTGCATAAATATTTGACATTTCTCTTGAATAAATTCCATTTAATACAACACCATTATTATTTTCATCAAGTAATGCTAGTGCAAAACTCAAATTGCTACCTGTATCTCTAAAAGCATTATATCTTACCATTCCTATCTTTTTAATACATTTAGCTAAATCATTTTCTATGTTTTTAATATTATTTAATATTTCCAAATTTTGTTTTTCTATTCGTTCAGATTTATACATATAATTTTCTAAATCTTCTTCTATATTTTTTCCATTTCCTATTTTTTGCATGAAATTTTTATATTTTTTATTTAATTTACTAAATTTTATTATTAAAGTAAAAAAACCTACTAATAAAATTATATTCAAACAAAATAAAATTATAAAATAATTATCTGATTTTAAAAAATCCATTATCATTTCCATCTTATCATCTCTCTTCCTTATATGTAGCTAAAATTATAAATAATCCTCAAAATGATAGTTTTCTGATTTACTATTTACTATTCATATATGATTAAAAATTTTTATTTTATTAATCCTAAAATTCTTTCTAAATCGTCATTACATGTATATTCTATTATTATTTTTCCTCTTCTTTTTCCTGGATCTAATTTTACTTTTGTTCCAAAAAAGCCTTGAAAAGTATCTTCAATATTTTTATATAATATATGATTTCTTTGTTGTTCTTCTTTTGTTTCTTTTATTTTAGCTCTTTTTTCCATTTGTCTTACGCTAGTTCCTCTTTCTAGCATTTGAACAGCTGATAAATATTGCTTTTCTGGATCTGTTATTGCAAGTAATGCTTTACAATGTCCTTCTGTAATTTTTCCTTCTTTTGCCATTTCTAATACACGTGGTTCTAAGTTTAATATTCTGATTGTATTTGCTATTGTACTTCTACTCTTGCCTATTTTCTTTCCTATTTCTTCTTGTGTCATATCATATTTATCCATTAATGTTTTTATTCCTACTGCTTTTTCGTAAGGATTTAAATCTTCCCTTTGCATATTTTCTATTAATGATATTTCTGAATTAATTTTTTCGTCATCTTCTCTTATAATTGCTGGTATTTCAGATAATCCAGCAATTTTTGATGCTCTCCATCTTCTTTCTCCTGCTATTATACTATAATATCCTTCTTTTTTTGATACGACTATAGGTTGTATTAAACCATATTCTTTTATAGATTCTGCTAATTCGTCTAGAGCTTCTTGGTCAAATATTTTTCTTGGTTGTTCTCTATTTGGTTCTACTTCTGTTATTTTTAAATTTTTTAATATATCATTTTCTTGCATTTGTTCTTCTTCTGGTGCTGGTCCAAATAATGCATCTAATCCTTTTCCTAGTCCTGTCATTTTAGCCATTATAATCCCTCCTAAATTTATATTACATCATATGTTTTGCTTTTTTCTCTTCTTCATTAATTTTTAAAAATTCTTTAGCAAATTTTGTATAACTTTTTGCTCCTTTAGATCTCGGATCATATTCTGTTATAGGCATTCCATAACTTGGTGCTTCACTTAATCTTACATTTCTTGGTATTACTGTTTTATATACTTTGTTGCTAAAATATTTTTTTACTTCTTTTACAACTTGATTAGAAAGGTTTGTCCTTATATCATACATTGTAAGGAGTGCACCTTCTACATAAATATTTTTATTTAAATGTTTCTTTACAAGATTTATTGTATTTAATAACTGTCCTAGTCCTTCTAATGCAAAATATTCACATTGTACAGGTATTAATACACTATCTGAAGCTGTAAAAGCATTTAGTGTTATTAATCCTAATGATGGTGGACAATCTATTAAAATATAATCAAAGTTATCTTTTATCTCGTCTAATTTTTCTTTTAATCTTTGTTCTCTTGACATCATAGAAACAAGCTCAACTTCTGCTCCTGCTAAATTCATATTTGAAGGACATACCATTAAATTTTTTATAATAGTTTCTTGTATTGCTTCCTCCATTTGTGTTTCATTTACTAAAATATCATATGTAGAAAATTCTACTTCTTTTTCTACTCCTAGCCCACTTGTTGCATTACCTTGAGGATCTGCATCTATAAGTAGTATTTTTTTACCTTTTTTAGCTAATAAAGTACCTAAATTAACTGTAGTTGTAGTCTTTCCTACTCCTCCTTTTTGATTTGCTACTGATATTACCTTTCCCAATTTTACGCCTCCATATCTTTAGTTAATATTTACTTTTTAGTTTGTGTAATCTTATATTTATATGATATAAAAATATAAAAAAAAAGTCAATAAAATTCAGAAAATTTATTAACTTTTTTGAGTTTATGGTTACAATTCACAGCTATACCAGGGATAATAACAGCAATAAATATAGTATTTTTCGGTTCAATACATAATTCAAGAAATTCTAAATTAATTTTTTGGCACCCTTTCACTTAGTCTTCGCTTCGCTCAACGTGAACATTTTCCAAAAAATTAATAAAGAATTTCTAAAATTACTCCAATCACATTCAAAATACTATATTTATTGCTGTTATTATCCCTGGTATAGCTGTGAATTGTAACAGTTTATGTTATAGAACTTCATTTAATTGGTTCTTTAGCTGGTGTTCCTGGTTTTCTAGGATATTTATTAGGTGTGTTTTTTACTTTTTCTATTATAACGATATTCCTTTTTATATCAGAAGATGGTAAATTAAATTCATCTATGTTTAATATTTTTCCTCCTAAAACATTTATTGCTTTTTTACTCTCCTCTAATTCTTCATCAATTGTAGAACCTTTCATTGAAATAACTTTTCCTTTAATTTTAACTAATGGTATTAAATATTCAGACAAAGTGGAAAGGTTTGCTACTGCTCTTGAAGTTGCATAGTCAAATTTTTCTCTATATTTTATATTTCTACCAAATTCTTCTGCCCTAGAATGAATAGCTTTTATATTTTCTAATTCTAATTTTTTTATTATTTCTTCCAAAAATCTTATTCTTTTATTCAAAGAATCTACTAAAATAATATTTAAATCTTCTCTAACAATTTTTATAGGAATTCCTGGAAAGCCTGCACCTGTTCCTACATCTACTACTGATGATTCTTTTTTTAGGTATTTACATATCGTCAAAGAGTCTATAAAGTGTTTTATTATAATTTCATCACAGTCAGTAATTGCTGTTAGATTTATTTTTTGATTCCATTCTAACAATAAATTCATATAAATATAAAATTTTTCTATTTGGCTTTCTTTTATATCTATTTGCATTTTTTCACATTCTTTTTTTAATTTTTCTTGAAAAACATTATATTCCATATTTTAAATCTCATTCCTTTTTACTATTTTTTTGTTGTAAATATACTAATAGAACTGATATGTCAGCTGGCGAAACACCTGATATTCTAGAAGCTTGTCCTACTGAGCGTGGTTTTGTTTTATTTAATTTTTGCCTTCCTTCTAGGCTAATTCCATTAATTTTTTCATAATCTATATCTTCTGATAATAATTTACTTTCTAATTTTTTAAATTTTTCTACTTGTGCTTCTTGTAGTTTTATATATCCTTCATATTTTATTTGTATTTCTACTTCTTCTTTTTCTTGTTTTGTTAAATTTGGCCTGTCTTTATCCACAATTTGTAAACAATCATAGTCTATTTCTGTTCTTTTTAATAAATCTGCTAGTTTTGTTCCTGTTGTAAGTTCAGATGTTCCACGTTTTTTTAACATATCATTGACTTCTATTCCAGGCTTTACAACAATATTTTTTAATCTCTTTATTTCTTTTTCTATAGTTTCTTTTTTGTTTAAAAATTTTTTATATCTTTCTTCTGAAATTAGTCCTACATCATGTCCTATTTCAGTTAATCTTAAATCTGCATTGTCTTGTCTCAATAACAACCTATATTCTGCTCTAGATGTCATCATTCTATATGGCTCATTAGTTCCTTTTGTTACTATATCATCTATTAATACACCTATATAAGCTTGTGTTCTATCTAATATTAGTGGTTTATTACCTTTTATTTTATTTACTGCATTAATTCCTGCAATTAGCCCTTGGGCTGCTGCTTCTTCATATCCAGAAGTTCCATTTATTTGTCCTGCCATAAATAATCCTTCTATTCCTTTGTATTCTAATGTTAATTTTAAATTTGAAGGGTCTATACAATCATATTCTATAGCATATGCTGGTCTTGTAAATTCCGCATTCTCTAAACCTGGTATTGTACGATATAAAGCTATTTGTACATCTTCTGGTAATGATGAGCTCATTCCTTGTATATACATTTCTTCTGTATCTAATCCTACTGGTTCAACAAAAGCTTGATGTCTAGGTTTCTCACTAAATCTTACTACTTTATCTTCTATTGATGGACAGTATCTTGGCCCTGTACCTTCAATCATTCCTGAATATAAAGGTGATCTATGTAAATTTTCTTTGATTATTTTGTGTGTTTTTTCATTTGTGTAAGTTAAATAGCAATCAACTTGTTCAAATTTTTTAGGCGGATTTTCAAAAGAAAATGCTTCTATTCCCTTGTCTCCTTTTTGTACTTCCATCTTACTAAAGTCTATACTTCTTCTATTTATTCTGGCTGGTGTTCCTGTTTTAAATCTAATTAATTCAATTCCTAAATCTTTTAAACAATCTGATAATTTATTAGAAGCTGCTACTCCATCTGGTCCACTTTCTTTAGAATAGTCTCCTATAAATATTTTTCCTTTTAAATATGTACCAGTTGCTAATATAATCGTTTTAACATTATATATCGCTCCTACATCTGTTATAATTGATTTTACTTTTCCATTTTCTAGTTCTATCTTAACTATTTCTGCTTGTTTAACTTCTAGGTTTGGTTGTAATTCTAATGTATGCTTCATTTCTGCTTGATATTTTTTTCTGTCTGCTTGTGCTCTTAATGAATGTACTGCTGGCCCTTTTGAAGTATTTAGCATTTTTATTTGTATCATAGTTTTGTCTATATTTTTTCCCATTTCACCACCTAGAGCGTCTATTTCTCTAACTAAATGTCCTTTAGAACTACCTCCTATATGAGGATTACATGGCATATTTGCTATAGCTTCTAAGCTTATAGAAAAAATAAGTGTTTTCATTCCTAATCTAGCTGCTGCTAATCCTGCTTCACATCCTGCATGTCCTGCTCCTACAACTACGACATCATAATCTCCTGCATAATAATTCATCTTTTATTACATTCCTTTCTGTTTATTTGTATACTAATATAAGTTTAATCTTAAATCTATGAGTTAGAAATTTTGAATTTTTAATTTTATTTTTTTATTAATAATTATATTTTTTTTAAAATGTTCCACAATTGTTCCACATTTTTTAATTCCTTGTGAAACTTGAAAATAGTGTTTTATAGAAGTTTCTAGTTTATTTTTATTGTTAAATAAATGGTTTTCTTTTTTTATTTTACCAAAATAAGTTTTTGTAAGCATTTTAAAGTTGTTTACCAATAAATTTATTTTTATTTATGTTTTTGAGTTCTTTAAAATAATTATGTAGACCAAGTTTGTTTTTTATTTTTATTAATTTTTAAATAAAGTTATCCACAATTTTTAAAAATTTTTTTCAAGATTCTTTTTTAAGACATGCTTTTATTTTTAAAATAATGCCTTGTATTTTAGTTTTTTGTTTTTTGGCAACAAGATATATGTTTTTTATATAAAAATCTCTTATTTTTGATTTTAATGCTTTATTTTGCATTCTATTTTCCTAAACAAAACTTTGCAAAAATTTCATTTATTATATTTTCATCTACAACTTCTCCTGTTATATTTCCTAAATCTTCCAAAATATTTTTTATGAATATAGCAATTATATCTAATGGCATTTTATTATTAATTGTTTCTCTTACTTCTTTTATATTATTTATTGCTTTACAAATTAAATTTTTATGTCTTACATTTGTTATTATTAGATCATTATCTAAATTTATTTGATTTAAATTAAATAAATTTGATATTTCTTTGTACAATTCTTCTAATCCTGTGTTATTTAATGCTGATATTTTTATTACTTTACTTTCTAATTCTTTAAATTTCTCATTGTTTTCATCTAATATTGGTTGTAAATCTGTTTTATTTAATAATATAATTGATTTTTTATTTTTTACTATTTTTAATATTTCTAAGTCTTCTTCTGATAATTCTTTTGAACTATCAAATATAGCTATTACTAAATCTGATGTATTAGCTATTTCCCTAGACTTTTCTATTCCTATCTTTTCTACTTCGTCTTTGGCTGTTCTTATTCCTGCTGTATCTATTAATTTTAATGGAACTCCGTTTATATTAACAAATTCTTCTATTGTATCTCTTGTAGTTCCTTCTATCTCTGTTACTATAGCTCTATCTTCTTTTAATATTGCATTTAATAGTGAAGATTTTCCTGCATTTGGTCTTCCTATAATGGCCGTTTTTATGCCTTCTTTTATAATTTTTCCATTATCAAAACTTTTTTCTAGTTTAATTAGCTTATTTTCAACACTATCTAGCATATTTAAAATCTGATTATTTGTTACATCATCTACATCATATTCTGGATAATCTATAGCAACTTCTATATTAACCATGACATCTAATATTTCTTGTTTTATATCTCCAATTTCTTTTGATAAAAAACCTTCTAATTGCTTTATTCCTGTTTGCATTTCCCTTTCTGATTTAGCATTTATTACATCTATAACTGATTCTGCTTGTAATAAATCTATTCTTCCATTTAAAAATGCTCTTTTAGTAAATTCCCCTGGTTCTGCAAGTTCTGCCCCATTTTTTAAACATAATTCTAATATTTTTTTAACTACTATATTTCCTCCATGAGAATTTATTTCACACATATCTTCTGTTGTATAACTTTTAGGTGCTTTAAAATACGAAACTAATACTTCATCTATTATTTCGTTATTATTTATAATATGTCCATATTTCATTGTATATCCTTTTATATCTTTTATGTCTTGTTTATTCTTTTGTTTAAATATTTTATCTAATATTTTAAATGTATCTTTTCCACTCATTCTAATTATCCCTATTCCTCCAATTCCGAGGAGCCGTAGAAATAGATGCAATTGTACTCATATTTTTTACCTCCCAAAAAAGTCAAAGATAGATTTTTAATTTTGTTTTAAAATCTGACCTTTGACCTCTGATTTTATTCTATTTAGTTATCTTTTAATGATATTATAATTCTTCTATATGGTTCTTCCCCTACACTTGTTGTATCTATTTTACTATTTTTTTGTAAAACACTATGTATTATTTTTCTTTCATATGCTTGCATAGGTTCTAATTTTATAGGATTCTTAGTTCTTATAACTGTTTTTGCAACTTTTTCTGCTAATTCTTCTAATGTTTTTTCTCTTTTAGCTTTATATCCTTCTATATCAAGTATAACTCTTATTTTATTATCTATCCCTCTTCCAGCAATAGCTGTCATTATATTTTGCAATGCATATAAAGTTTCTCCTCTATATCCTATTAGATATCCCAAGTTTTTATTATTTATATTTACATTTAAACCTGTATTAGTTTTTTCAACTTCATATTTTGTATTTTCTGGAAGATTCTTTACAAAATTTTCTAAAAAACATTTGATATTTTGTTCTGCCTTTTGTTGCTCTTCTTCTGATAATTCTATAATTTTTTTAGGTTTTATTTCTTTTTTTGTAACTTCTTTTTGTTCCTTTACTGTTAATTCTACTTTAACTACTCTTGGTGCTAGAATACTAAAAAAACTCCTTTTTTCTTCGTTTTCTAATACTCTTATATCCACTTGATTTCTTGACACTTTTAATTCCTTTAAACCTTTTTCTATTGCCTCATTAGTTGTCTTTCCTTCTGCTATAATCTTCTTTTCCATTTTGTTATTCCTCCTCAGTCTTTATAATTTTATTTAAAACTAATCTTTCAGCAATCATAAGTATATTATTAACTAGCCAATATAAAGCAAGTCCTAATGGTGCTACAAAAGCTATAGATATAGACATTATTGGCATCATCCAAGACATCATTTTGTTTGTTTGCATTACTGCATCCATTTCATTAGCTTCTTCTTTTACTACTAATTCTTTTCCTGTTTCTCCGTCTATGACATTTTTATTCTCATTTTGTTCTTTCTTTTTATTCATTTTTTGTTGCATTGAAGTTGTCATTCTAATAGAAATAAATGATGATAAAATGTATAGAGCTGGTATTATATAAACCGTGTAATCTGACATATTTTGTTGTGGCACTTTACTTAAATCAAGTCCTAAAAAGTTCATTTGCAAATTCATTTTATCTATATTTTGATCTTCTATATTTTTTTCTTTTAAGAAATTATATTCTCTAATTAAATCTATTTCTGGATATACAGAACTTACTTGTTTTCCCTCTTCTTGCAATTGTGATACATATTTATTGATATCTTCTGTATTCATTTTTTCCATAAAAGTTAAAGGACTTCTTACTAAATAAAAAATTGATAATAACAATATGAGTTGAACTATTGCTGTTAGACATCCACTAAATGGACTCATTTTCTCATTTTTATATAAATTCATCATTTCTTGGTTTAACTTTTCAGGATTATTTTTATATTTAAATTGAATTACTTTTAATTTTTCCTGAATTTTGGCACTTTTTTTCATTGTCCTTTGCTGTTTTATTGACAATGGTAATAATATTAATTTTATAACAATCGTAAATAATATTATAGCTACACCATAATTATTTACTAAGTTATACAATAGCTCTAATAAATAACCAAATATGTTGGCAAAAAATTCAAACATATTTTATTTTCCTCCTAGTACTATTTTAATGGATCATATCCACCTTTTGAAAATGGATTACATCTTAATATTCTACATAATCCCTTAAAAAGTCCTTTTACTGCCCCATATTTTTCAATAGCTTGCTTTGTATAATCTGAGCAAGTTGGATAAAATTTGCAATTAATATTTTTACTTTCTAACCATAAAGAAATATGATTTTGGTAAAAATTTATTAATTTAATAAATAATTTTTTCATTATTTTCCTCAATAATATTTGCTTTATTTAATATAGTTTTTATATCTTTTTTTATATTTTCAAAATTTGCATATGATGTATCCTTCTTTTTTTTCCATAAAAAAATTATGCTATATCCTGTTTTTAAATCCTTTTCTATTAATCTATAATTTTCTCTGATTAGTCTTTTTATTCTGTTTCTTTTAGTTGCTTTTGCTATTTTTACTCCTATAGCTATACCAAGCAGATTATAATTTAAATTATTAGATTTTATAAAAGATTCTATATATTCTCCAGAATAATATTTTCCTTTCAAAAATAGGTTTTTAAACTGATAATTTTTTATTAACATTTTTGTTTTTTTCATTACTGTTTTTTCCTTTTTAGTATTTATATCAGTAAAAGGCTCGCTTTTGCGACCCCCTTTGTTATATTGTATAGGAAAAATCAAATTTTTTTATAAGATTTTTCCATATACAAAAAGGTTATTTTTATTAATAAACTATTAATGAAATAAGCATTTTAGGCACTTAATTTTTTTCTACCTTTTGCTCTTCTTGCTTTTAATATGTTTTGTCCTGATCTAGTTTTCATTCTTTTCATAAATCCATGTTCTTTCTTTTCTTGTCTATTTTTTGGCTGATATGTTCTTTTCACTTATAGCACCTCCTACTGTTTATTTATATTTAATTTTCATTTCTGAAAATAATTCACAAAATTACAAGTATATCAATTATACAGTAATGAAATAAAAAATGTCAAGTATTTTTTCAAAAAAAAAAACAGGATATCTTGCGGAAAGTATAATTTATAAAAAAATATCTAATAATAATTTTTTAAAATTTTTCTAAAATAAATTTTTTTAATTTTAATTGTTTTTTGTAATATTTTTGTAAGAAAAACAAAATTATCCACAGTTTTTTTTTAATTATCCACAATTTTAAAAAATTTTCCACATTTTTATTGACTTATTGTATTTTAATTTGTTATTATATGAAAGTACAAATTTATATACATTTTTTATTGATATATAAATAAATTTTTGTTCGCAATATTTTAATATTTATTACAGATTTATTACAAAGTTATCAACAGTTGTGGATAACTTTGTGGATAACTAAAAAGGGGTTGATAATTAAATGGCATTAGATAAAGATGAATTAACTGCAAAAATAAAAGAACTTCTAAAACCCGAAGTAACAAAAATTTCCTATGATACATGGATTTTACCTTTGAACATAAGAAGTATTGAAGAAGATCATATTGTTTTTACAGCTAATTCAGAATTTCAAAAAGATTTTCTAGAAAATAAATATAGAAGTCTTCTTTTTAATACTTTAAGATATATAACAAATAAAGATTGGACTTTTTCTGTTATAGATCTATCAAAAGAAGGAATAGAAAATACTAAAACAGATGTTATAAAAGATGAAAATAATGATGAAGATGCTTCTGCAGAAGTAGAAATAAATAAATCTACTTTAAATCCTAAATATACATTTGATACATTTGTAGTTGGTAATAATAATAGATTTGCACATGCAGCAGCATTAGCAGTTGGAAATGAACCTGCTAAATCTTATAATCCTTTATTTCTATATGGAGGCGTAGGATTAGGAAAAACCCATTTAATGCATGCTATAGGTAACAGAATAATAGAAAATAATAGAAATAGTAATGTTTTATATGTTACTTCTGAAAAATTCACTAATCAATTAATAAATGCAATAAAAGATAACAAAAATGAATTTTTTAGAAATAAATATAGAAATATTGATGTACTTTTAATAGATGATATTCAATTTATAGCTGGAAAAGAAAGAGTTCAAGAAGAATTTTTCCATACTTTTAACTCTCTTTATGAAGATGGAAAACAAATAATTATCTCTAGTGATAAGCCACCTAGAGACATTCAATTCTTAGAAGATAGGCTAAAATCTAGGTTTGAATGGGGTCTATTAGCAGATATATCGTGTCCTGATTATGAAACTCGTTTAGCTATTTTAAGAAAAAAAGCTCAAGATGAAAATATAATTATAGATGATTTTATACTTTCAAATATAGCCAATAAAATAGATTCAAACATAAGAGAATTAGAAGGTGTATTTAATAAAATAGTGGCCAGAGCTTCATTAACTCACAGTCCAATAACAATTGAACTAGCGGAAAATATAATTAATGAGTTTAAGTATGAAAGTGAAAAAGTAATCTCTTGTGATTTTATAAAAGAAACTGTTTCAAAATATTTTAGCATTAATAAAGATGATTTATCAGGAAATAAAAGATCTAATGATATAGCCTTTCCAAGACAAATTGCAATGTTTCTTTGTAGAGAAGTTGCAAATATGTCTTATCCTCAGATAGGAGTGGATTTTGGGGGAAGAGATCATTCAACAGTTATGCATGCTTGCAAAAAAATAGAAAAAGAAGTAAAAGAAAAAAGTAATACAAAACTAATTGTGGATAGTGTGAAAAACATAATTATAAATGGAAAACAATAAGAACCTCTAAGTAAAATTTACAATTTTTAAATTTTTGTTTGCAAAAATTATTGTTCGAAAAAAATAATCCTAGGTCTTCTTACGGAACAGCTACATTAGATATCCACACCCATATGTGAATAATGTGTTAATAAACTGTGTATATCTCAATTATTCACATTTAAAAAAAATAACTGTGGATAAATAATTAAGTTTTCCACTAAGTTATCAACATCATTTTTGTTAGGGATTGTAACTTTCAACATAGTTTTCCACAGTTTCCACAGTACCTAATACTATTACTACTAATATAATATTTATTTTATTTATAATATATAAAGGAGGATTAAAAATGAAAATAGTTTGTTATAAGGATAAAATCCTTAAAGCTTTAAATTCCGTAGTAAAAGGTGTAGCTTCTAAAACAACAATGCCTATACTAGAAGGAATACTTATTCAAACAAATGATAATGAAATAAAATTAACTACTTATGATTTAGAAATAGGAATAGAATATATAATGGAATGTGATGTAAAAGAACAAGGTAGTACAGTAGTAAATGCAATAATGTTTAGTGAAATAATAAAAAAACTACCAGATACAGAAATTTATATAACTTTAAATGATAAAAATTTACTAGAAATAGAATGTGAAGGTTCTTTATATAAATTAGCAACAATGAATCCAGAAGAATTCCCAGAATTACCAAAAATAGAAGTTGAAAATTCTATAGAAATAGACCAAAATGTTCTAAAAAATATGATAAGAAAAACAATTTTTGCAGTAAGTACAGAAGAAAGTAGACCAATTTTTACAGGTTGCCTTTTTGAAATAGAAAATAATAAATTAAGTTTAGTAGCTGTAGATGGATTTAGATTAGCATTAAGAACAATATTTTTAACAAAACAAACAAATAATTTTAGTGCTGTAGTTCCAGGAAAAACATTAAATGAGTTAAATAAAATTATAACAGATTCATTTGAACCAATAAAAATGGGAGTTTCAAAAAATCAAGCTTTATTTGAAATGGATAATTGTAAAATAGTTACAAGAATTTTAGATGGAGAATTTTTAAATTATAAAAATGTTATTCCTAGTAATTGGGAAACAAGAATAAGAGTAAATAAGAATAGCATACAAGATAGTTTTGAAAGAATAAGTTTAATTTCAGCTTCAACAATAGAAAAAGAAAAGAAATATCCTGTAAAAGTACAAGTTGATATTGGAAAAGTTACCATATCATGTACAAATCAAACAGGAGATGCAAAAGAAGAATTATATGTTTCAACAGAAGGAAAAAATCTAGAAGCAGGATTTAATCCAAAATATTTTTTAGATAGTTTAAAAGCTATAGATGATGAAGAAGTTTATTTAGAATTTGGAACAAGTATATCACCATGTTTAATAAAATCTGTTGATAATAAAGATTATACATATATGATTTTACCAATTAGATTAAAAGAAGATTAAAGGTAGAAGTACTTCTGCCTTTATATTTATAAAATAGGAAAGGGTAACTTTCCTATTTGTTTTAGAAAAATAAAAAATCAGAATAAATTATAAGTATTTTTTCTGAATAGTTATCCACAATTTGTTTTATTAATGTGGAAAACTATTATTAATAATAAATAAAAAATAACAAAAAAAATTGAAAAAAATAGAATAAATTAGAAAAAAATAGAAAATGAAAGAAAAAGAAAGCCTTTAAAATCCAAAATAAGCCATTAAAATTTTTTTATAATATATTTTTATTATAAAAAATAAAAATTCGTAAAAAAAAGAATAAAATAGAAAAAAATAGAAAATAAAAGAAAAACTACTTTTTTAAAAACAAAAAATAATAAATAAAAAATAATATTATAAAAAAAAATGAAAAATAAAATAAAAATAATATAAAAAATAATTAAATAATAAAAAAATATTTAAATAAATATGTAAAAAATCGAAAAAAATAGAATAAATTAGAAAAAAAGAGAAAATAAAAGAAAAAAATTTTTTAAAAACAAAAAATAGTAAATAAAAAACAATATAATTAAAAAAATAAAATAAGAAAAATATAAAAAATAAATTATATAATAAAAAAATATTTAAATAAATATGTAAAAAATCGAAAAAATTAGAATAAATTAGAAAAAAATAGAAAAAAATAAAAAATTAATAAAAATTGAAAGCGTTAAAATCAAAAATAAGCCATTTTTAATTTTATTTAATATAATTTATTAAATAAAATTAAATTAAAAATAAATAGAAAATAATAAAAATTTAAAAAAATTAGAAAAAAATCGAAAAAAAAAGAATAAAATAGAAAAAAAGAGTTTATAAAATGTGGAAAAATATATTTTAAAATAGACAAAAAAAGAAAATAAAAAATAAAAATTATATATATGGAGAATAATATGTGGATAAATAAAATAAAAATAAATAATTTTAGAAATTATAAGAATGAAGAAATAAATTTAAATAAAAATATAAATATTTTTTATGGAGAAAATGCTCAAGGAAAAACAAATATAATAGAAGCAATATTTTTATCAAGTATGGGAAAATCTTTTAGAGCAAAAAAAGATAATGAGATGATAAATTTAGATTCAAATAATTCAATTATCGAAATAGAATATGAAAAAAAAGATAGAGATGGAAAAATAAAAATAGAATTAGGAAATAAAAAAAATATTTTTTTAAATGGAATAAAATTAAAAAAATTAAGTGAATTATTAGGGAATATTAATATAGTAATTTTTACACCAGATGATATTAATATATTAAAAGGAAGTCCAAAAGAAAGAAGAAGATTTTTAGATATTATGATTAGCCAATTAAAACCTAATTATATTTATAATTTAAATTTATATTTAAAAACCTTAGAACAAAGAAATAAATATTTAAAACAAATAAGAGAAGAAAATAAAGATGAAAATTTATTAAATATTTGGGATGAAAAACTAGTAGAATATGGAACTATTATTTATAAATATAGAAAAGAATTTATGGAAAAAATAAAAAATAAAATAAAAGATATTCATACAAAGATAACAGATAATAAAGAAAATATAGAAATAGAATATTTAACAGAATGTGATTGCAAAGAAAAATATTTAAAAAATTTAATGGATAGAAGAAAATTAGATATAATAAAAGGATATACTACAAAAGGAATACATAGAGATGATTTTATTATCAATATTAATGATAAACAATTAGATATTTATGGTTCGCAAGGCCAGCATAGGACAGCCATTTTATCTTTGAAATTATCAGAATTAGAAATTATTAAAGAAGAAATAGGAGAAAATCCTATTTTACTATTAGATGATTTTATGTCTGAATTAGATGGAAATAGAAAAAAACATTTTTTACAAAATATAAAAGATACACAAGTAATAATTACATGTACTGAAGAAATAAAACTTGCAAATGAAAATATTTTAATATATAATGTAAAAAGTGGAAAAGTTTTTAAAAAATAAAGTTCAAAAGAAAATATATAAAAAGCTAGGGAGGAATAGAAAATGGAAAAATACGAACACGAATATGGAGCAGATCAAATCCAAGTTTTAGAAGGGTTAGAAGCCGTAAGAAAAAGACCAGGAATGTATATAGGAAGTACATCAATAAGAGGTCTTCATCATTTAGTATATGAGATTGTAGATAATGGAGTAGATGAAGCATTAGCAGGATATTGTACAGAAATAAATGTAGTAATAGAAGAAGGAAATGTAATTAGTGTAACTGACAATGGAAGAGGAATACCAGTAGAGATACATCCAAAAACAAAAATATCAACAGCAGAGACAGTATATACAGTTTTACATGCAGGAGGAAAATTTGGTGGAGATAGTGGATACAAAGTTTCAGGAGGATTACATGGAGTTGGTGCTTCTGTAGTAAATGCTTTATCTAATTGGACAGAAGTTACAATAAAAAGAGATGGTGGTCTTTATCAAATGTATTTTGAAAAAGGAAAAACAATAAAAAAACTTGAAAGAATAGGTGATGCTACAGGAACAGGCACAAAAGTAAGATTTTTGGCAGACGACACGATTTTTGAAAGTTTAAATTATGAATACGAAGTATTAGAAAAAAGGTTTAGGGAAATAGCATTTTTGACAAAAGGATTAAAAATTACAATTGAAGATAAAAGAGAGGAAGAACCTAAAAAAGCCGAATTTTGCTATGAAGGTGGATTAAATTCTTTTGTAGAATATCTAAATAAAAATAAAGAAAAATTACACAAAAACCCTATATATATAGAAAAAGATGGGGAAGTTCCAGTAGAAATTGCTATTCAATATACTTCAAGCTATTCAGAAAATATTTATACATTTGTTAACAATATAAATACAATAGAAGGAGGAACTCACTTAGAAGGATTTAAAAGAGCATTAACAAAAGTATTTAATGATTATGCAAGAAGCCATAATATTTTAAAAGAAAAAGATAGTAATTTACAAGGAGAAGATATAAGAGAAGGAATAACTGCAGTTGTATCAGTAAAAGTAAAAGAACCACAATTTGAAGGACAAACAAAAACAAAGCTAGGGAATAGCGAAGTTACAGGTGTAGTACAAAGTATGGTAAATGAAGCTTTATCTACATTTTTAGAAGAAAATCCTAATGTAGCAAAAGCAATTTTAGAAAAATGTATAAGTGCTTCAAGAGCAAGAGAAGCAGCAAGAAAGGCTAGGGAATTAGTTAGAAAAAAGAGTAATTTAGAAACAAGTACATTACCAGGAAAATTAGCAGACTGTAGTAGCAAAAATCCAGATGAATGTGAAGTATATATAGTAGAGGGAGATTCAGCAGGAGGAAGTGCAAAACAGGGAAGAGACAGAAAATTCCAAGCAATACTTCCTTTATGGGGTAAAATGTTAAATGTAGAAAAAGCTAGAGCTGATAAAATATATGGAAATGATAAATTAAATCCAGTTATTATAGCTGTAGGTGGTGGAATTGGAGCAGATTTTGATATAACAAAAATAAGATATGGAAAAGTTATAATAATGGCTGATGCCGATGTTGATGGAGCACATATCCGTACATTATTATTAACATTTTTCTTTAGATATATGAGGCCTCTAATAGAAAATGGAAATGTTTATCTTGCACAACCACCATTATATAAATTAGCGAAAAAAGGAATGAAAGATATTTATTGCTATACAGATGAAGATTTAGAAAAATCTTTTGAAGAGTTAGAAGAAAAAGGAATACCAAGAGATTCTGTATCAATTCAAAGATATAAAGGTCTAGGAGAGATGAACCCAGAACAATTATGGGAAACAACTATGGATCCAGAAAAAAGAACATTAATTAAAGTAACTATGGATGATGCAATTAAAGCAGATGAAATTTTTACATTATTAATGGGAGACGAAGTAGAACCAAGAAGAGAATTCATACAACAAAACGCAAAATATGTAAAAAATCTAGATATATAAAATTTAATGGCATATGTTACAACAAATAACATATGCCATTAATCTATAAAGCTAATAATAATCTTAGTTAAAACTAATATACATAATTGTCAAACCTAATATATATTGCTATATAAATAAGCCCTAAACCACATATATTAATCATTCACTCGACTATTAGTACACTATAAGTAACTATATTCATCCCAAGGGGACTAATAATAACCACTAAAAATTTAAATATAAAAATAATCTTAGCTCGAATATATTACATATAATTTAACCATACATGAAATAAAAGATCGAAGAATAAAATTAAAATTTTAAAGTACAGCTTACAAACACATAATATACTCTTATCGCCGACACATAATAATATATTTAAATACACTATTATATATCTTTGTCCGAATATTATTAAACTAATAAAAATCTAATAATACTCTTGGCTCAACTATTATTAACCTTATAATCATATTATGAACAAAAATAAAAAAATTATTCAAAAAAATAATTAAAATAATAAAATAAATAAAATAAAAAAATAATAAAAAAAATAATAAAAAATAAAATAATAAATAAAAATAAAATAAATAAAAAAAATAATAAAAAAATAAAATAATAAATAAAAATAATAAATAAATAAAATAATAAAAAATAAAATAATAAATAAAAATAAAATAATAAAAAATAAAATAATAAATAAAAAGTAAATGATAAAAAAGAAAAACAAATGTCGAAAGTTGTCGAAATATTTTTGTTGACAAAACAATAAAAACAATGTAAAATAATAAAAAATTAAAGGAGGTACAAAAATAAAAACGATAAGTGTACAGCAATGGATACCAATAGAAGATATTTGGGAAAATGGTATTATAAAACTAAAAAATAATAAATACATAAAAATATTAAAAATAACACCAATAAATTATAATCTAAAATCAGATTTAGAAAAACAATCAATTTTAAATTCATATAAATTATTATTAAAAACCTGTGATTTTAATCTTCAAATTTTAATTCAAAGTAGTAAAGAAAATTTAGAAAATCATAATTTAAATATCCAAAAAAATATTCAAAAAAAAGAAAATAAATATTTAGAAAAAATATCAAAAAATTATATTGAATATATTAATGACCTTAATTTTAGAAAAAAATCATCAAGCAAAAATTTTTATATAATTATATCAAATAATAATTTAAATCCAGAAAATTATAAATCAAATGAAATTTTAAAAAATGATTTAAAAGAAAAATTTTTTAAACTCAAAGAATGTTTATATAGATGTGGAAACTCTGTATATGAAATAAATAATAAAAATGAAATTATAAAAATATTATATTCTTTTTTCAATACTAGAAAAAATATAAATAATATAAAAAATGAAAGGAGGGATTTTAATTTTTAAAATACAAAAAGAAAAAAAAAGAAAAAATCTTGACTTTATAAAAGGAAGCATAACACAAAAAGATTTAATATCTCCTGCATATATTAATATGCAAAATCCAAAATATTTAGAAATTGACAATTTATTTTATTCTGGTCTAATAATTGTAAATTATTATAGAGAACAATCAGAAATAATTTTAAAAAGTTTAATAGAAACTAATATTAATATGAATATATCAATATTTTATGAAAAACAAGATCCATATAAAACAATAAAAGATTTAACATATCACATAGGGAATGTGGGAGTAGAAATAAAGGATAATAGTGAAAATAGGCAAGATATGGACATTGCTTCTTTTACATATAATGACGCAAAATATATAAGAAAAGAAATTCAAATAAATAATGAAGATATATATTACTTATATATTTATATAGATTTATATGCAGAAGATAAAAAAGAATTAGAATATAATCTAAATAAAATAGAAGGAATAACACAAAGTAAAGGAATGCAAACAATAAGAGCTAATTTTAGAGAAGAAGAAATATTTTTATCATGTTTACCAATAATGGAAAATAATGCAAAAATAAAAGAAGCAGCAAGAAGAAACATATTAACATCAGGAATTATATCAACATATCCTTTTATTTCTTCAACAATATTTGACGAAAACGGTGTATTTATAGGAACAAATATATATAATAATTCTTTAGTTTTTATTGATAGATTTGATACTAAAAAATATAAAAATGCTAATATATGTATTTTTGGAACAAGTGGAGCAGGGAAATCATTTTACACGAAACTATTAATTTTAAGATATAAATTAATGGGAATTAAACAATATATTATTGATCCAGATAGAGAATATAATAAATTATGTAATGAATTAAAAGGGACACAAATAAAAATAGGACCAAATTCAACAACATATATTAATATTTTAGATATAAGAAAAGAAAGTATTGAAGAGGGAGAAACAGGATATTTAGCAACAAAAATAGGAAAACTTATTGGATTTTTTAATTTAATTTTTGGTGAATTAAATGAAGAAGAAAAAGCAATTTTAGAAGAAAAAATAATAGAAACATATAGCCAAAAAGATATAACATTTAATGATGATAGCTTATATAAAAATAATAATTTTAATAAAAAAGAATTTAAAACAACAAAAGATATGCCTTTATTAGAAGACCTTTCAAAAGTCTTAGACAAAGATAAAAAAACAAAAAAATTCAAAATAAAATTAATTCCTTTTATAAATGGGTCAATGAAGTTTTTTAATAATTATACAAATGTAGAAATAAATAAAGATTTAATAGTAGCAGATGTATATGATTTAGGAGAAGAAAATTTAAAATATGGAATGTACTTATTTACAGATATTTTCTGGGACAAGATAAAAGAGAACAGGCAAGAAAAAAAGGCTATATATCTTGATGAAATATGGAGATTAATTGGTGTTACATCAAATAAAAATGTTGCAAGTTTTATATATAAAATATTTAAAACTATTCGAAAATATGGAGGAAGTAGTGTTGCAATAACTCAAGACATTTCTGACATATTTAGTTTAGAAGATGGTATTTATGGAAAAAGTATTTTAAATAATTCTAGTATAAAAACATTTTTTGCATTAGAAGAAGAAAATATAAAAATATTATCAGAATATTCAAATATAACAGATAAAGAAAAAATAGAAATAAAATCATTGAAAAGAGGAGAATGCTTAATGTTTGTAGGAGAAGATCATATATTAACAAGGATAGAAAGTTCAGAAGAGGAAAGAAAAATTATAGAGGAGGATAAGGAAAATAAAAAAGGTAATAACAGCAATAGATGATATAAAAATATTTGAATTATTAAAAAATATAAAAAATATAAATATAATTTGTAAAAATATTTTATATAAAGAAGCAATTTTAGAAATAATGGAGAAGGAGAAAAAAATTGATTTTTTAATAATTAGTGAAAATATAATAGAAAATATTAATATTTTTAATTTTTTTAAAAAAATTAAAGAAAAAAATATGAATATACAAATTATATTAATTACAGAAAAAGAAAATAATGAAAAAATAAAAATATTTAAAAAATTAAAAATAAAATATATATTAAAAAGAGAATTAAATATAAATAAAATAACTGAAATAATATTTAATAAAAATAATAATATAAATAAAATAAAAGAAAATAATAAAAATATTAATGAAAAAAAGAATAATAAAAGTATAGAAAAATTTTTTATAAAAATAAAAAAAATAAATTCATCAAAAATAAATAAATTATTAAAAAATAAAAAAATAAATATAATTAAAAATGTAAAATTTAAAGATTATATAGTAAAAAATTATAAAAATAATAATTTAAAAAAAATAAATAAAAATATTATAAAAAATGAAAAAATAATATTATTTGATGGATATAATGAAAATATAAAAAATAAAATAATAATATATATTGCAAATTATTTATTTAAAAAAGAGAAAAAAATAATATTATTAAATTTTAATATAAAAAATAAATTAGAAAAAAATGATTATAAAAAATATAATTTTCATAATGAATATAATTTAAAAAAGATTAAAAATAATAGAATAAATGTATTTAATCAAAAAAATTTTAATCAAGAAAAAAATTCAAAAAATAATTTTCTGAATTTTAAATTTTTAATTAATAAAATTGATTTTATTTTTATTAATTTAAATTATAAAACAAAAATAAATAAAAAAATAAAAAGTAATTTAAAAATTATTTTTATAATAAATAATAAAATAAATGAAATAAAAAAATTATTAAAAAAAATAAAATCAATTAAAAATATTTATAATGAAAAAAAAATAAATATTTTAATTATTTTAAATAAAATAGAAAAAAATAATATAAATAAAAATATAATTAAAGAAATAATTCAGGAAAATAATAATATTAAAAAAATAAAAATAGTTAACTTAAAGATAAATTAATTTTTAAATTAAGATATAAAATAAATAATATAAAAATAAGTGAAGAAAGGAGAAAATATTATATTTAATTATTAAATATAATATAAAAGAAAAAATGGAAATAAATAATTTAAAAAATGAAAACGAAATAGAAATAAATAATAATTTAGAAAATGAAATAAATCAAAAAAGCTTTTTAGAAACAACATTAGGAAAAACAATAAACGCAGGATTAGACATTGGAATAAGAGCATTACTACCAGATTTTTTAGAAGACCAAATTATAAATATAAAAGATAATTTATTTGAATATGGATTAAAAGACGGAATAAAAAAATCAATAGATGATGCAATAGATACAGGTAAAAGTATAATTGGAATTTTTACAGGAAATTTTGAAAATATAAATCAAATGCAAGAAGCTATTCAAACTGGTGGAGTATTAGATAGTTTTTCTAATTTATTTGATATAGTATTAAATAAATTAGAATTAAATGGAAAAATAAATAATACAGTTTCAAATATCTTATACCAAGGAAAAGATATTATATTAAATAGTGTAGAAAAAAATATACAAAAAACTTTTAATAATCAATTAAATAATTTTAATAATGTAGAAAACTATATTAATACTTGGCAAAAAAGTTTTGATAATAAAGATTTTAATGGTATGGAAAAAGAATATAATAAATTAAAAGAAGTTTCGGAAACTTTAGCACCAATAGAAAAAACTATTAATAAATTAAAAGAGATTGATACAATACATAATTTAATAAAAAATAATGGCAAAAATTTTGATTTAAATGAGCAAGAATTAGAACTAGTAAAAAAATTAAATAAATGAAAATAATAAAAAAAATAAAAAAAATAAATAAATAAAAAAATAAATAAATAAAAAAAATAAATAAATAAATAAAAAAATAAATAAATAAATAAATAAAAAAATAAATAAATAAAAAAATAAATAAATAAAAAAAATAAATAAATAAATAAAAAAATAAATAAATAAAAAAATAAATAAATAAAATAAATAAATAAAAAAAGAAACAAATAGAATCTGTTTCCTATTTCAAATTTTTTAAATATTTAAAAGAACTAGTTATTAAATCATACATATAAGTTTTTAAATCATCAGAGCAAGAATTTAATATCCTAATTATTTTTGAAATTTCATCATTATTTTCTAATTTTCCATATAAGATATAATCAGCTGAAGAACCTGTACAAGCAATAATCTTTTTGAGAGTTTTTAAACTTAAAGAACGTTCACCTCTTTCAATCTGCCCCAAAAAAACTTCAGATATATCAATCATTTCTGAAAATTTATTTTGAGTTAATTGCATTTCTTCTCTAATATTACGTATTCTTTCTCCAACTAATATATTTTCTTCGTTTTCATAAGAAATTTTTCTCATAATAAGTATCCTTTCATTTTATATAAGAGCATATAATTAAAAATAATTATATAATAAAATATCAAAATAACTAATACGCTAATAGTATAGATAAAAAACATACAAAAGATACATTAAACTGATTGAATATTTATATAGATAAATAAAAGGAAAAAATTAAGATTTAAATAATAATTAATTCAAAATATGAAACATACAATTCCCTAAAGTTTTGACAAATTACTTGCAAATTTTTAAGCATTTTAGTATAATACAAATGTAGAAAAAACTATAGAAAGAGGGATAAATAAATGGAAGAAACACCAGAAAGAAGAGACGGAAAAATTATAGAAAGAGATATTGAAAAAGAAATGAGAACAGCCTATATTGATTATGCCATGAGCGTTATAGTATCTCGTGCACTTCCAGATGTAAGAGATGGTTTAAAACCAGTGCATAGAAGAATTCTTTATGCTATGCATGAAGATGGAATTACATCTGATAAACCATATAGAAAATGTGCAAATACAGTAGGGTCTGTTTTAGGTAGATACCATCCTCATGGTGATAGTTCTGTATATGATGCAATGGTTAGGATGGCACAAGACTTTTCAATGAGATATATGTTAATCGATGGACATGGGAACTTTGGTTCTGTTGATGGTGATGGAGCAGCAGCTATGAGGTATACAGAAGCGAGAATGTCTAAAATTTCTGAATATATGTTGACAGATATAGAAAAAAATACAGTTGATTTTATGCCAAACTATGATGAAAGACTTCAAGAGCCTACGGTTTTACCAGCTAGAATACCATTACTTTTAGTAAACGGATCATCTGGAATCGCTGTTGGAATGGCAACAAATATTCCACCACATAATTTAACAGAAGTTATAAATGGAATAATAAAAATTATAGATGAAGACGAAGTTACTGATGAAGATTTAATGAGTGTAATAAAAGGTCCAGATTTCCCAACAGAAGGTATAATATTAGGGATAGAAGGTATTAAAAAAGCATATAAAACAGGTAGAGGAAAAATCACATTAAGAGCAGAAACAGAAATAGAAGAAATGAGTGGAAATAGACAAAGAATCATTGTTTCATCTTTACCATATCAAGTAAATAAAGCTAATTTAATAAAAACAATATCTGATTTATCAAAAGAAAGGAAGATAGAAGGAATTTCTGAATGTAGGGACGAATCAGATAGAAAAGAAAAAGTAAGAGTTGTAATAGAATTAAAAAGAGATGCAAACCCACAAGTTGTTTTAAATCAATTATTTAAACATACACAAATGCAAACAACATTTGGTATAATAATGCTTGCATTGGTAAATGGAGAACCAAAAATATTAACTTTAAGACAAGTACTTGATTGTTATATAGATCATAGAAAAGATGTTATTCTAAGAAGAACACAATTTGAATTAGATAAAGCCCTAGCAAGAGCTCATATTTTGGAAGGTTTAAAAATAGCATTAGATAATATTGATGAAGTAATAAATATAATTCGTTCTTCTTATGATGATGCAAAAGAAAGATTAATGGAAAGATTTGGTCTTTCTGATATACAGGCACAAGCTATTCTAGATATGAGATTAAAAACTTTATCAGGTTTGCAACGTGAAAAAATAGATGAAGAATATAATCAATTAATGGAATTAATTGCACATTTAAGAGATATTTTAAATAGTGAACGATTAGTGTTTGAAATAATAAAAGAAGAATTGATAGAAATAAGAGAAAAATTTGGTGATGAAAGAAAAACTAAAATTGTTGCAGCAGAAGGAGAAATAGATGTAGAAGATCTAATAAAAGAAGAGCAAACTGTAGTTGCATTAACACATTTTGGTTATATAAAAAGAATGCCAATAGATACTTATAAAAGCCAAAGAAGAGGTGGAAAGGGAATAACAGGTATAGCAACTAGGGAAGAAGATTTTGTAAAACAAATATTTACAGCATCAACACATGATACAATATTATTCTTTAGTAATAAAGGTAAATTATATAAATTAAAAGGATATGAAATACCAGAAGCAGGCAGAACCGCTAAAGGAACAGCAATAGTTAATTTATTAAGCCTAGATGCTGGAGAAAAAATATCTGCAGTTATACCAATTCAAAATTTTGCTGAAGGAAAATATTTATTAATGGCGACAAAAAACGGATTAATTAAGAAAACAGCATTAAGAGAATATGATTCTTCAAGAAAAACTGGTTTACAAGGGATAACATTGAAAGAAGATGACGAATTAATAGGAGTAAGACTAACTGATGGTGAAGATAATGTAGTACTTGTAACAAGAAACGGTATGTGTATTACATTTGATGAAAAAGATGTAAGACCAATAGGTAGAGTTTCTCAAGGTGTTATAGGTATAAGAATAGATGAAGATGACGAAGTAATAGGGATGGAATCCGTAATAGCAGGAGATAAAGCAACACTTTTAGCAATCACAGAAAATGGATTTGGAAAAAGAACGGAGTTAGACGAATATAGAGTACAACTTAGAGGAGGAAAAGGAGTTATTACTTATAAGATAACACCAAAGACAGGAAAAATAGTAGGCGTAAGAATTGCAACAGAAGACGATGATGTGATGCTTATTACTGATACAGGAACAATTATAAGAATGAAAGTAAAAGAAGTTAGTGTATTAGGAAGAGCTACTCAAGGTGTTACTTTAATGAGAACAAGTGATGGAGGAAAAGTTGTTAGCATAGAAACTTTAACACCAGATATTAAAGAAATAGAAGAATAATAAAATAAAAATAGAAAATCTTATTTTTAATAAGATTTTTTATTTATTTTTTGTAAAAAAAATAAATAAAAAAATAAATAAAAAAATAAATAAAAAAATAAATAAAAAAATAAATAAAAAAATAAAAAAAAAAAAAAATAAAGAAATAAATAAAAAAATAAATAAAAAAATAAATAAAAAAATAAATAAAAAAATAAATAAAAAAAAAAAAAAAAAAAAAAAAAAAAAAAAAAAAAAAAAAAAAAAAAAAAAAAAAAAAAAAAAAAAAAAAAAAATAAATAAATAAATAAATATGTCATCGAATATACAACAAGTCCGGATATTTATGTTACAACATATATGTTAACTTAATATTTTAATTGAGATTTTGAAAAATGAATTATTACAAACAAGTTGAAAGTTTAATTAAGAATAATGAAATTAATAAGAAAGTACGTGCCTTACAAGATAATAGTGAGACTTTATATACCTATCGGAATATTGGCCGGCTTATAGTTGAAGCTCAAGGCGGAAAAAAGCGAGCTAAGTATGGGGATGGATTAATTAAAGAATGGGGAAATAAATTAAGTCTAAAGTATGGCAGAAATTATGATGCAAGAACTTTGGAAAGGGCACGTTCTTTATATTTACAATTTCCAATTTCGGGCTCAGTGAGCCCGAAATTGACTTGGACTCATTATCGCTATATTTTACCAATTAAAAACATAAATGAACGCAACTATTACATTAACCGAGTAATATTAGATAATCTATCAGTCAGAGATTTAAGACGTGAAATAAAAAATAAATCATTTGATAGATTATCTTATAAAGATAAAAACAACATCGAAATAATTAGTGATACAAACTTATCATTATCAATTGACGATATGATTAAAGATCCTATTATTTTAAAAAGTAATATAGATACAAATGAAATAAATGAGAAAGTAATACATAAACATATTATCTCTTTATTAGAAGATAAGTTTTTAGAACTTGGTACTGGTTTTGCTTTAGTTGGTCATGAATATAAAATAGTTATTAATAATAATACCTATCATATCGATCTATTATTCTTTAATACAGAACTAAATTCTTATATTGTTGTTGAAGTTAAAACTAGAGCTTTAAAGCCCCAAGATATTGGTCAATTAGAATTTTATGTTGGCTATGTTGAAAATAATATTAAAAAGAATTATCATAACAAAACAATTGGAATTCTAATTGTTAAGAAAAAAAATAAATATGTCATTGAATACACAACAAGTCCGGATATTTATGTTACAACATACATGTTAAATTAATATTTTAATGGAGGTTTTGGAAAATGAATTATTATGAACAAGTTGAAAATTTAATTAAGAATAATGAAGTTAATAAGAAAGTACGTGCCTTACAAGATAATAGTGAGACTTTATATACCTATTGGAATATTGGCCGGCTTATAGTTGAAGCTCAAGGCGGTGAAAAGCGAGCTAAGTATGGGGATGGCTTAATTAAAGAATGGGGATGCAAATTAAGTAAAGAATACGGTAAATTATATGATCAAAGAAGTCTACGCAGAGCAAGAACCTTTTATATACAATTTCCAAAATGGGTTACAGTGTCACCCAAATTAAGTTGGTCACAATATTGCGATATTTTACCAATAAAGGATGAGAAGGAAAGAAACTACTACATTAACCGAGTAATATTAGATAATCTATCAGTCAGAGATTTAAGACGTGAAATAAAAAATAAATCTTTTGATAGATTATCCTATGCTGATAAAGAAAATATTGAAATAATTAGTGATATGAATTTATCATTATCAATTGAAGATATGATTAAAGATCCTATTATTTTAAAAAGTGATATAGATACAAATGAAATAAATGAGAAAGCAATTCATAAATATATTATCTCTTTATTAGAAGATAAGTTTTTAGAGCTTGGTACTGGCTTTGCTTTAGTTGGTCATGAATATAAAATAGTTATTAATAATAATACCTATCATATCGATTTATTATTTTTTAATACAGAATTAAATTCTTATATTGTTGTTGAAGTTAAAACTAGAGCTTTAAAACCCCAAGATATTGGTCAATTAGAATTTTATGTTGGCTATGTTGAAAATAATATTAAAAAGAATTATCATAACAAAACAATTGGAATTCTAATTGTTAAGAAAAAAAATAAATATGTTATCGAATATACAACAAGTCCGGATATTTATGTTACAACCTATATGTTAAATTAATATTTTAATGGAGGTTTTGGAAAATGAATTATTATGAACAAGTTGAAAATTTAATTAAAAATAATGAAGTTAATAAGAAAGTACGTGCCTTACAAGATAATAGTGAGACTTTATATACCTATTGGAATATTGGCCGGCTTATAGTTGAAGCTCAAGGCGGAAAAAAGCGTGCCAAGTATGGCGATGGTTTAATTAAAGAATGGGGATGCAAATTAAGTGAGAAATATGGTAAAAATTATGATGGGCCATCACTAAGAAGAGCTAGAATGTTTTATTTAGAATTTCCAATTTGTGGCTCACTGAACCACAAATTAACATGGACTCATTATCGCTATATTTTACCAATAAAAAATGAAAACGAAAGAAACTATTACATTAACCGAGTAATATTAGATAATCTATCAGTCAGAGATTTAAGACGTGAAATAAAAAATAAATCATTTGATAGATTATCTTATAAAGATAAAAACAACATCGAAATAATTAGTGATACAAACTTATCATTATCAATTGACGATATGATTAAAGATCCTATTATTTTAAAAAGTAATATAGATACAAATGAAATAAATGAAAAGGCAATACATAATTATATTATCTCTTTATTAGAAGATAAGTTCTTAGAACTCGGTACTGGTTTTGCTTTAGTTGGCCATGAATATAAAATAGTTATTAATAATAATACCTATCATATCGATCTATTATTTTATAATTATAAGTTAAATGCTTTTATTGTTGTTGAAGTTAAAACTAGAGCTGTTAAGCCCCAAGATATTGGTCAATTACAGTTTTATGTTTCCTACGTTGAAAACAATATAAAGGATAGCAATCACAACAAAACAATTGGAATTTTAATTGTTAAGAAGAAAAATAAATATGTCATTGAATATACAACAAGTCCAGACATTTATGTTACAACATACATGTTAAATTAGCGGACTATTAACCTACTCGCTTAAATGTCGCAACATTTTCTTTATAAAAAGAAAAAATTAATGAGCAAAAAATAAATAATAATTTTTTTTAAAATATGCTTGATATACATACATTTGTTTGTTATATTTTGCTTGTCAAGCAAGGGGGTTATTTATGAATTATTACAAGCAAGTTGAAAGTTTAATTAAGAATAATGAGATTAATAAAAAAGTACGTGCTTTACAAGATAATAGTGAGACTTTATTAACCTACTGGAATATTGGTAAGCTTATAGTTGAAGCTCAAGGCAGAGAAAAACGCGCAAGTATGGGGATGGTTTAATTAAAGAATGGGGATGTAAGTTAAGTCTAAAATATGGCAGAAATTATGATGCCAGAACTTTGGAAAGAGCACGTTCTTTATATTTACAATTTCCAATTTCGGAGACAGTGTCCCCGAAATTGAGTTGGTCTCATTATATCTTAATTTTACCAATTAAAAATTCTAATGAAAGAAACTATTACATTAACCAAGTAATATTAGATAATCTATCAGTCAGAGATTTAAAACGTGAAATAAAGAATAAATCTTTTGATAGATTATCATATGCTGACAAAAACAACATCGAAATAATTAGTGATATGAATTCATCATTATCAA
This sequence comes from uncultured Clostridia bacterium, assembly GCA_944386175.1. Lineage (GTDB taxonomy): Bacteria > Bacillota > Clostridia > TANB77 > CAG-508 > CAG-269. Next base: position 82 of record CALXAB010000018.1, on the reverse strand, counting down.
TTGACGATATGATTAAAGATCCTATTATTTTAAAAAGTGATATAGATACAAATGAAATAAATGAGAAAGCAATTCATAAACA
>CALXAB010000017.1 GCA_944386175.1 uncultured Clostridia bacterium | reverse complement strand
AAAAGAAGAAGTTAAACCTAAAACTAAGAAAAATATTTCATCTATGTATTTTTGAGTGTGCTTTGGCATACAATAATTTTCTAGTGACGATAACATCTAGGGTAATACCTGTTCCCATTCCGAACACAGAAGTCAAGCTTAGATGTGCCGAAAATACTTGTGGGTTACCCTGCTGGGAAAATAGGTTGTTGCTAGATTTTTTATTTATATTATTTTTTACTAATAAAATATTGTTAAATATTTAAATGAAAAGTGTTAACTATATAATATGAATAAAAAATAAAGCTTACAAATAATTAAATAATTAAACTTTTACTCATTCAATTATATTAAAAATTAATTATTAATAACAAAAAATTATAAATTAGAAAATATAAATTAAAAATATTTTTTAATTTATAATTTTTGATTTTTTAAAGAAAATATGATATTATATAAAAAATGAGAATTACAAAATTTGGACTAAAAAATAAGAGGTGATATAAATGAATATAAAAAAAATGGAAACAAAAAAAGATGCAATAGAAGACTTGAAAAAATTTTATATTTCAATGTATAAACAAGAAAAAATACTTTATAGTAAAGTATTTAATGATCCTACATATATAAATCATGCTTTAAAAGATAAAGAATTACAACAAAAATTAGATGAACTTTTAAGCAGATTTGATAACGAAGATGAAAAAATAGAAACATTAAAAAAATTGATCGATGGAATTTTTGAAGATGTAAAATTTGAAGATGTAGAATTTGAAGATGTAGAATTTGAAGAAGTAAGAGAAAAATTAAATACAATAGGAAAAGGATATTATGAGACTTTACTAATAGAAGTAGAAAAAGCAAGAGGACTAACTGACGAAGAAATAATATTGGATATAATAGAACAATCTAATTTAAAAATACATGAAGACAAAAGTGAAGAAGAAAATTTTTCATATGGAGATTTATCAAGAGTTAATAATGATCAAATAAGAGATATTAAACATTCGTATATGCATAATAATAATAAATATAACGTATATCCAATTGGAATTTATGAAACATATAAAAAGAAAGAAAATGCAGATAAAAAAAGTAAGGTAATAGCAGAAATTGATAAACAATATCTAATGAAATTCAAAATGGAATTAGAATATAAACTAGGAAAAACAGCTAGTATGGAATTTTTTGGAGATATAGACTTAGAAAGAAATTTAGAAGAAAAGGATAGAGGATATTTTTTACCTATGCTTGGAGCAATAGCTGAAGCAACAAAAGAAGGAAATTCATACATAGGTCATATTGATTGTATATATAAAGATAAGAAAAATGATATAAATACATTTATAAGAAGAAAAGATAAAAATTTAGAAAATCGTGTAAAACAATTAATTGAAAAAGAATCTAAAGAACAACAAAGAAATGAAAACGAAAATTCAGAAGAAAAGCCAGAGCTAGAAAAAACATAAAAAGATATAAAAAATGAGGAATGATAAAATGCCTAAAAAAATTTGGAAATCAGGAACATTTATATATCCATTACCAGTAGTAATGGTAAGTTGCGGAACAATGGAAAAGTCAAATATTATAACAGTAGCATGGACAGGAATTTTAAATACAAATCCAGCGATTGTATATATTTCTGTTAGACCAAGTAGATTTTCTTATAACATTATAAAAGAACAAAAAGAATTTGCAATAAATTTAACTACTAAAGAATTAGTGAAAGCAACTGATTGGTGCGGTGTAAAAAGTGGAGCAAAAGTTGATAAATTTAAAGAAATGAAATTGCACAAAGAAAAAGGTAAATTTGTAAAATGTCCTTTAATAAAAGAAAGTCCAGTTTCAATTGAGTGCAAAGTAAAAGAAATAAAAAAAATGGGATCTCATCATGTATTTATATCAGAAGTGCTGTCAATAGATGCAGATGAAAAATATATAGATGAAAAAGGTGCATTTGATATATCAAAATGTAATTTGATTGCATATGCAAATGGCAAATATTTTTCTTTAGGTAAAATAGTAGGAAAGTTTGGATTTTCAGTAAAAAAGAATAAAAAAAATTAGTAAAAATATAAAATCTTAAAAAAGTGCAACAAAAAAAGGTAAATTTAATTAAAAATCATTGACATAAATAAAAAAAAGTGATAAAATACATGGGCATATGTAATTACGGACATATGCTCACATCGTTTTAAAAAGAAAAGGTAAAATTCGGAGGTGTATTAAAATGGCAGCAAAAGGACCAAGAGAAAATATAACACTAGAGTGTACAGAATGTAAAAGAAGAAATTATACAACATCAAAAAATAAAAGAAAAAATACAGATAGACTAGAATTAGTTAAATATTGTAAATTCTGTAAAAAACGTACAACACATAAAGAAACTAAATAGTAAAAGCTATTTTAAGGAGGATATAAAATGGCTAAAAAGGAAGCAAAAGCAAATAATAAAGAAAATAAAAATAAGAAAAGTTTTTTTAAAGGTTTTAAAGCTGAATTAAAAAAAGTAATTTGGCCAACACCTAAACAATTAGTAAATAATACAACAGCAGTAATTACAATTGTGTTAATTACAGCATTAATAGTTTTTGTACTAGATTTAACATTTGAAACAATAAACAAAAATGGAGTAGATAAAATAAAAGAAGTAATAGGAACTACTCAAGAAGATAGTAACAATACTTCTGAGGAAACAGAGACTCAAGAAGATAATTCTACAGAAGACAGTAATAGTACAGATAATTCTGAAGAAGATACTAATAATGCAGAAGATACAAATTCAGAAGATAGCAATGCAAGCACAACAGAAGGAGATACCAATAATAATATCCAAGAATAAAGGAGGCTTACTTTAAATGTCTCAAAAAGATTATGATATGGTAGCTAGATGGTATGTAGTTCATACTTATTCTGGTTATGAAAACAAAGTCAAAAAAGATTTAGAAAATACTATAAAAAATAGAGAATTAGAAGACTATTTTTTTGATATCATAGTACCAATGGAAGAGCAAATTGAAATAAAAGATGGAAAAAGAAAAACTAATTTAAAAAAAGTTTTTCCAGGATATGTTTTAATTAAAATGATAGTAACAGAAGAATCATGGTATATAGTAAGAAATACAAGAGGAGTTACAGGATTCGTTGGTTCTGGAACAGATCCAATACCATTAACAGAAGAAGAAATACGAAATATGGGATTTGAAGATGTTCCAATAAATGTAGACTATGATGTAAATGAGCAAGTACAAGTAATGAATGGACCATTTGAAGGATTTGTTGGTACTGTTCAAGAAATAAATAAAGAAAAACACAAAGTAAAAGTTTTAGTTTCAATGTTTGGAAGAGAAACTCCAGTTGAATTAGAATTTTCACAAGTACAAAAAATCAAATAATAAATTATCAAGGAGGTGCCATAAAAATGGCAGAAAAAGAAATATCAAATATTATTAAATTACAAATAGAAGCAGGAAAAGCAACACCAGCTCCACCAGTAGGTCCAGCACTAGGTTCAAGTGGTGTTAATATCATGCAATTTGTAAAGGAATTTAATGATAGAACTGCAAATCAACCTGGAATGATAATACCAGTAGTAATAACAGTATATAAAGATAAATCTTTTGAATTTATAACAAAAGTTCCACCAGTTGCAGTATTAATAAAAAAAGCTATAAAAATAGAAAAAGGTTCAGGAAAACCAAACAGAGAAAAAGTTGCTAAAATAACAAAAGAGCAAGTAAAAGCAATTGCTGAACAAAAAATGCCAGATTTAAATGCAGCAACATTAGAAACAGCTATGAGCATGGTTGAAGGTACTGCCAGATCTATGGGAGTTGTTGTTACAGAGTAATATATATCAAGATATATATTAATTATAAATAAATTAATTGGGAGAGCATAGCTCGTTAATACCAAAGGAGGTTAGAAAAATGAAAATATCTAAAAGATATGCAGAAAGCGTAAAATTAGTTGACAAAACAAAAGAATATGGGATAAAAGAAGCATTAGAAATAATAGAAAAAATGCCAAAAACAAAATTCGATGAAACAGTAGAATTACATGTAAAACTAGGTGTTGACTCAAAACATGCTGATCAACAAGTTAGAGGTACAGTAGTGCTTCCAAATGGTACAGGTAAAACACAAAAAGTATTAGTTTTTGCAAAAGGACCAAAAGCAGAAGAAGCAGAAAAAGCTGGAGCAGACTTTGTTGGAGCAGAAGAATTGATACCAAAAATACAAAATGATAATTGGTTTGATTATGACGTAGTTGTTGCAACTCCAGATATGATGGGGGTTGTAGGAAGACTTGGAAAAGTATTAGGACCAAAAGGATTAATGCCAAACCCTAAATCAGGAACAGTAACAATGGATGTAACAAAAGCAATAAATGAAATAAAATCAGGTAAAGTAGAATATAGATTAGACAAAACTAATATAATTCACTTAGGATTTGGAAAAGTTTCATTTGGTGCAGAAAAATTATCAGAAAACTACGAAACAATAATGAATGCTATTATAAAAGCAAAACCAGCAGCAGCTAAAGGACAATACATAAGAAGTGTTGCTATAGCAACAACAATGGGACCAAGTATATTAATAGACCAAAAATAGAAGCCAAAGACAGTAGGCAAAAAATAAGTCCTACCTAGGTACGATAATAGAGAAATATACACTCTTTTTGTACCTGTTTGGTAGGATACAAAAGAGTGTTATTTTTTGGATTATAAGGTAAAAGCTAATAATCTAAAAAAATGATAATTAAATATACATATTCTAGGAGGTGAAAAATAAATGGCAAGTGAAAAAATACTAAACCAAAAGAAAGAAGAAGTAAAAAAATTAGCAGAAGAAATGAAAGAAGCTAAATTAATACTTTTAACAGAATACAGAGGAATTAATGTAGAAAATGATACAACATTAAGAAGAGATTTAAGAAATGCAAATGCAAAATACACAATTATAAAAAATAATATAACAAGAAGAGCATTAGCAGAATGTGAAATAGAAGGATTAGATGATAAATTAGTAGGACCAACAGCAGTAGTTATAGGAAAAGAAGATTACTTAGAACCAGCAAAAGCAATATACAATTTTACAAAAAACAATGAATATTACAAAATTAAAGGTGGAGTAATCGAAGGAAAAGTAATGACAGCAGAAGAGATTATAACTTTAGCAAAATTACCTTCAAGAGAAACATTACTATCTATGCTTGCTGGAGCTTTACTTGGAAATATTTCAAAAATTGCAGTTGCACTTAATGAAGTAAAAAAACAAAAAGAAGAAGCTGGAGAAAAAGTAGCTGTTAATGTAGCAGTAGAAGAAACAAAATCAGCTACAACTGAAGAATCAAATACAGAAACAGAAGCAACACCAGCAGAATAATAAAAAAATGAAACAATTAAAAAACAAAATATAAATTTATAAATAAGAAAGATTTATATAAATTTTATAAAAAATGAGAATTTTACTCATAAAAATAATTAAAGAATTGTGAACTTAATTCACAAAAAAATAATTTAGGAGGATTTAAAATGGAAAAAATAGAAAAATTATTAGAAGAAATCGACGCTTTAACAGTTGTTGAATTAGCAGATTTAGTAAAAGCTATTGAAGAAAAATATGGAGTATCAGCAGTTGCAGTAGCAGCACCAGCAGGAGGAGCAGTTGCAGGAGGAGCAGCAGAAGAAAAAACATCATTTGATGTTGTATTAACAGAAGCAGGAGATCAAAAAATAAAAGTAATAAAAGTAGTTAGAGATGCTACAGGATTAGGATTAAAAGAAGCTAAAGACCTAGTTGATGGAGCACCAAAAACAGTAAAAGAAGGAGCTTCAAAAGAAGAAGCAGAAGAATTAAAAGCTAAATTCACAGAAGTTGGAGCAGTAGTAGAACTTAAATAATAATAATGAACAAAGCGTTCATTTTGCGTGAACCCAAATTATTAGACAAAAAGTTTAATAAGGAGGGTTCATTTTATGTTGTAGTTCAAATGGACAATATGTATAATATAATTTATGTAACAAGCTAAGAAGCTTACTCAAGAAATCATATTATCCATATTGTCCATTTGAATTGTAACGAAATTATAATATATTGCATAGATGGGGCTTGTTTTTTTCAATAAAAAAGTATATAATAAATACCAAATTTAGTAAGGAGTGAGACTATGAAAGTAAGCAAAGAAGAGATTTTACATATTGCTAATTTAGCAAACTTAAATTTAGAAGAAAATGAAGTTAATAATTATTTAAATAATTTAGAAGAAATATTAAATTTTGCAAACATAGTAAATAATGCACCAGTAGAAAACCTTGATATTACAATAGGAGCAAATCAAGCAAAAAATGTATTCAGAAAAGATGAAGTAGAATTATTTAAAGATAATAAAGCTTTACTAGAAAATGCGCCAAGTCAAGAACAAAATATGTTTAAAATTCCAAAAGTAATAAAATAGATGAAAAAAGAAATAGAAGAAATGTGAATAAAAATTTTATTACATTTGATTAAAATTTTAAATAAATATAAGAAAGTATAATATACAAAATGCAATGCAGATATTAGCATAAAAGTAAAATTTATAAAATCAATAAGGGGGCTTAAAAATGCATATTACAGAATTAACAGTGCATGAATTGCAAGAAAAAATAAAGAAAAAAGAATTAACAATTCAACAGATTACAAATGCATATATAAATAGGATAGAAGAAAAAGAAAAAGACGTACAAGCATTTGTAACAAGTCTGACAGAAGAAGCAAAAAATGAATCAGAAAAAATACAAAAAAAATTAGATAATGAAGAAATAGAAGGAAAGTTAGCAGGAATTCCAATAGGAATAAAAGATAACATATGTACAAAAGGAATAAAAACAACATGTAGCTCAAAAATGTTGGAAGACTTTGTATCACCATATGATGCAACTGTAATGGAAAAAATAAATAATGAAAATATGATAAATTTAGGAAAATTAAATATGGACGAATTTGCAATGGGAGGTTCAACAGAATATTCATATTTTAAAAAAACAAAAAATCCATGGAATTTAAATAAAGTACCAGGAGGTTCTTCAGGAGGAAGCGCAGCAGCAGTAGCAGCAAATATGATACCATGGGCACTAGGCAGTGATACAGGAGGATCAATAAGACAACCAGCAAGTTTTTGTGGTGTTGTTGGATTAAAACCAACATATGGTTTAATATCAAGATATGGGCTAGTAGCATTTGCTTCATCTTTAGATCAAATAGGACCAATAACAAAAGATGTTAAAGATACAGCAATATTATTAAATATAATTGCAGGACATGACAAAAAAGATACAACATCAGTAGAAATAGAGAAAAAAGATTATACAAAATGTTTAAAAAATAATGTAAAAGGTTTAAAAATAGGTGTACCAAAAGAATTCTATGGAGAAGGAATAAATGAAGAAGTAAAGAAAAGTCTATATGAGGCAATTGAAAGATATAAAAAATTAGGTGCTGAAGTTGAAGAATTTTCATTAGATGTTGCAGAATATTCATTAGCAACTTATTACATAATTGCCTGTGCTGAGGCTAGCTCAAACCTAGGAAGATTTGATGGTATTAGATATACATATCGAACAAGTGAATTTAAAGACTTAAAGGAATTATACAAAAAATCAAGAAGTGAAGGATTTGGACAAGAAGTAAAAAGAAGAATAATACTTGGTACTTATGTATTATCTTCTGGATATTATGATGCATATTATAAAAAAGCACAACAAGTGCGTACATTAGTTATGAATGAATTTGATAAAGCATTTAAAAAGTATGATGTTATATTGACTCCAACAGCACCAACAGTTGCATTTGATATAGGAGCAAAATCTAATAATCCCCTAGAAATGTATTTAGCAGATATTTGCACAGTTTCTGTAAATATAGCAGGACTTCCAGCAATTTCAATACCATGTGGAGTAGACAAAGAAGGAATGCCAATAGGAATGCAATTAATAGGAAATAAATTCTGTGAAGAGACAATACTAAATTCAGCATACACATTTGAACAAGATTTAAAATTTAGAGAAAATTATAAACCAGAATTTAAAATATAAAATTGAATAAATAATATAAATATGTGTATATAAAAATTACTCTAATAATATGAAACAATTGATATTACTAGAGAAAGAATATTTAGCCATATGCAATAAAATGAAATAGTTACTAAAAAAGGAGGAAAATAAATGTCAAGAGAAGATTACGAAGTAGTAATAGGACTAGAAGTTCATTCAGAACTTTCAACAAAAACAAAAATATTTTGTTCATGTCCAACAAAATTTGGAGCAGCACCAAATACTCAAGTATGTCCAATATGTATGGCAATGCCAGGAACATTACCAGTATTAAACGAGAAAGTAGTAGAATATGCAGTAAAAGCTGGGTTAGCAACAAATTGTGAAATATCAAGAAACAGCAAAAATGATAGAAAAAACTATTTTTATCCAGATTTGCCAAAAGCATATCAAATCTCACAATATGATAAGCCATTGTGTAAAAATGGGTATATAGAAATAGAAACAAAAGAAGGAAAGAAGAAAATAGGAATTACAAGAATCCATATAGAAGAAGACGCAGGAAAACTAAATCATGATGAATTTTCAGGAGGGAGTTTAGTAGATTTAAACAGAGCAGGAGTGCCATTAATTGAAATTGTTTCTGAACCAGATATAAGAAGCAGTGAAGAAGCGGAATTATACCTTAAAAAGCTAAAATCAATATTAGAATACATAGAAGTATCAGATTGTAAAATGCAAGAAGGATCATATCGTGCAGATGTAAATGTATCAGTAAGAAAAAAAGGAGATACAAAATTAGGAACACGTACAGAAACAAAAAATATGAACTCTTTTAAAAGCATTACAAGAGAAATTGATTATGAAATAGAAAGACAAATTGATATATTAGAAGATGGTGGTACTGTAGAACAAGAAACCTTGAGATGGGATGATGTATCAGGAAAAACATTTGCTATGAGAGATAAAGAAGATGCAGATGACTATAGATATTTTCCAGAGCCAGATTTGGTAGCAATAAATCTTTCAGAAGAATATATACAAAATATTAAAAAAGAGTTACCAGAATTACCAGAAAGTAGAAAAGAAAGATATCTAAAAGAATATAATTTATCAGAAAAAGACGCAAATATAATAACTGCTTCAAAATATTTATCAGACTTATTTGAAGGAGCAATAAAAGTATGTAACAATCCAAAAGCAGTAAACAATTGGATTATATCTGACATATCAAGAATATTAAACGAAACAGAAACAGAACCAATAGAAATACCATTTGACAGTAATCAACTAGGAAAGCTAGTAATTTTAATAGATAAAGGAACAATAAGTTCAAGTATAGGCAAAAAAGTACTAGAAGAATTATTCGAAAATCCTAGAGATCCAGAAGAAATTATAAAAGAAAAAGGATGGATACAAATATCAGATGAAGGAGCAATAAGAGAAGTAGTAAAAAAAGTATTAGAAGCAAATCCAAAATCAATAGAGGACTATAAAGCAGGAAAAGAGAAAGCATTAGGATTTTTAGTAGGACAAGCAATGAAAGAGACAAAAGGAAAAGCAAATCCTAAAATGTTAAATAAATTATTTTTAGAAGAAATATAAAAAGGGGACGTTCCTTCAATCCCGAAAATTATGCCATCAACCTTAGGGGACGTTCCTTCAATCCCGAAAATTAGGGAACAAAGGGACGGACCTGTTTTAAATTATTACAGGTCCGTCCCTTTGTTCCCTAATTTTCGGGATTGAAGGAACGTCCCCTAAGGTTGCCAAAATAGCCCGTCCCCAATGGCAATCTCAAGATCCGTCCCCTTTTTTAAGCTCTGCCTTTTTTTAGATTATCTGCCACAAAAGCACAAATTATAAATTCAGTACCAAATATTAAGCTTAATCTAAATAAAGAGATACCTATATAATACATATAAGGAGAATGAAATTTTAAATTATATGAAAGAAGAATAAAAACAGAAATTAGACATATAGCAAAGCAAAATTTTAATCCATAATTCATTATTTTATATGTAATTTTTTCAAACTCCTTAAAATTTTCAATTAATTTTTTAAACATGATAACCTCCATTCTAGTGTCTAACTTAGTATATGTCATTAGCAGTATCATTACTAATGTATTAACATGTATTAACAATAAAAAGTAACTTATATAATTATGGTAACATGATTAAACATAAAAGACAATGGAAAAATCTTCTATAATCTTCTATAAATTACTTAGCAAAAGAAAGCGAAATATGTATTATAAATAAATCTTAAAACCATAATAAAAATCCCCTCATCATATGAAGGGAAAATAAAAACTATGCATAATTTTTATTTAAGCACTAAGCCATTGCTGCATTTAATTTTTTTGATAAATTAGATTTTTTTCTAGCTGCAGTGTTTTTTACATAAACACCTTTTGTACAAGCTTGATCTATTTTTTTAGTAGCTTCAGATAATAGAACCTTAGCTTCTTCTATATTTCCAGCATTTACAGCTTCTTCAAATTTTCTAACAGCTGATTTACATCCAGATTTAATCATATTATTTCTTAAAGTCTTTTTTTCTATAACTTTAACTCTCTTTTTAGCTGATTTAATATTTGGCATTTATTAAGCACCTCCTCTTAGTCTAAATTCATTATAACATATGATATTTTAACACATTTTGGAGGAAAAATCAAGTAAAATTCAAAATAATTATTGTAATATCAATAAACTTATGATATATTGTAAAATAAGAATGGAGTGATGCAAATGATAGCAATAGGTAGTGATCACGGAGGATATAAATTAAAAGAAGAAATAAAAAAATATTTAGAAGAGAAAGATATAAAATATATTGATTGTGGATGTATGAATGAAGAAAGAGTAGAATATCCTAATATAGCTAAAGAAGTGGCAAAATTAGTACAAACTAAAAAAGCTGATAAAGGAATACTGATTTGTCGTTCAGGGATAGGAATGAGTGTAGTTGCAAATAAATTCAAAGGAATAATATGTACACCTTGTCATAATGAATATACTGCTAAATATTCAAAACTACATAATAATAGTAACATATTAGCAATAGGAGCAGATGATGTAACACAAAATGAGGCAATATGTATATTAAGAATGTGGCTAGCAACAGAATTTGAAGGTGGAAGACATCAAGAAAGATTGGATATAATAAAGGAAATAGAAAATGAAAACATGAAATAGGGGGCATAACTATGTGGGGAGATATAGCTATTGCATTTTTGCTAGCATTTATAGTAGCATTTATGGCAACACCATATACAATAAAAGTTGCACAAAAAGTTGGCGCAGTAGATATACCAAAAGACAAAAGAAGAATGCATAAAAAAGCTATGCCAAAGTTTGGAGGACCAGCAGTTATACTAGGTTTTTTAGTATCGGTTATGTATTTGTTAATAGTAATGAGCATGGAAAAAACAATTAATCTATTTGGCGTAGAAGAATATGGGAAAAAGCTTTTAGGAATGTTCTTAGGAATAGTTATAATATCAATTACATGTATAATTGATGATATAAAAACTATAAAACCAATAGTAAAATTAACAGGACAAGTTTTAGCAGCAATAGTAGTTGTTTCTTTTGGTATAAGAATTGATGATGTTGTTCCAGCATTTATAACGTCAGAAATTGGAAAAGAAATTTTTTCAGTAATACTAACAATAGGTTGGATAGTGGGAGTTACGAATGCAATTAATCTAATAGATGGGCTAGATGGATTATCATCAGGAATATCAGTAATATCTTCAATATCATTATTAATAATATTTGTATTAAATGGTTCACCTTTAGTTTCAATACTATTAATAACAGCATTGGCAGGAGCTTTAGTTGGATTTTTACCATTTAACTTTGCACCAGCAAAAACATTTATTGGTGATACAGGTTCAAACTTTCTAGGATTTTCATTATCAATAATATCAATATTAGGAGTGGCAAAAACATATACCATAGCAGTAATAGTTTTACCATTAATAGTATTAGGGTTACCAATATTTGATACTTTGTGGGCTATAATAAGAAGAATAATTAAAGGAAAATCAATAAAAGCAATATTTAAAGCTGATAAAGGACATATGCATCATAGATTAGTAAAAAAAGGATTTAGTCAAAAGCAAGCAGTTTTAATTTTATATGGAATAAGTGCAACATTTGGAATATTTGCGGTTATACTATTAGAAAGTGGAATTTGGAAAGCGTTATCTTTTTTATTAATGGTAATAGTAGCTTTAGGTTTAGGATATAAAAACTTCCAGTCAGAAAAATCTGATAATCAAAGATATGAATGCATACAGTGTAAATATATATATAATCCTAAATTTGGAAATGAAAAAGCAGGAATAAAGCCAGGAACTCCATTTGAGGAATTACCAGAAAATTGGGTATGTCCAGTATGTGGAGAAGGAAAAGATATGTTTGAAATTCATGAATAATGTAATGGAGGTGATAAAATGTACGTATGTATGGCATGTGGATATATATATGATCCAGAAAAAGGAGATCCAGATAGTGGAATAGCTCCAGGAACAGCTTTTGAAGATATTCCAGAAGATTGGGTATGTCCAATCTGTGGAGTTGGAAAAGATATGTTTGAAAAACAAGACTAATAGAAATTTAAACATAAACCCTGAAAATTTGTTTTTTAGGGTTTTTGAATTTATAAAAAATATATATACATTAATGAAAGATCATGAAACAGAATCAATAGTTATAAATGAAGAGTATTTAGTTTATGCTACTGTATTTGGAATAGCAGATAAAGTTCAAGATGAGTTGGGAAAATTTAAATCATTGGTTTTATATAATTATTAATATATATAACTAAAAAATTTGTTTTACTTTTTATTGAATAATAGCAAAAACCATGATATAATTGACAAGGTAAAAAGGCAACCAGATTTATGCCAAAGAAAGGAACAACATTAAACATGGCAGATGAAATAATAAAATTTTTAGCATATGAAGGAAAAATCTCAGTAATATGTGCAAAAACAACTAACCTAGTAGAAAAAGCAAGAAAGATACATGACCTAAGTCCAGTAGTAACAGCAGGATTTGGAAGACTACTTACAATAACTGCAATAATGGGAAATGAAATGAAAAATAAAGAAGACAAATTAACAATACAACTAAAAGGAAATGGTCCAATAGGTACAATGCTAACAGTAGCAAATAACTATCCTAAAATAAAAGGATATGTAGCAAACCCATATGTAGACTTACCTTTAAACGAATTTGGAAAATTAGATGTATCAAAAGCAGTAGGATATGAAGGATATATAAATGTAATAAAGGACATAGGATTAAAAGAGCCATATATAGGTATTTCACCATTAGTTTCTGGAGAAATAGCAGAAGACTTTGCAAATTACTTTGTTAATTCAGAGCAAAGAAATTCAGCAGTTGCATTAGGAGTATTAGTCGACAAAAATGGAGTAAAATCAGCAGGAGGATATCTAATTAATCCAATGCCAGACGCAACAGAAGAAGAAATATCAAAAATAGAAAAAGCCATATTTAATGTTGGAGCAATATCAAAAATGCTAGACGAAAAATTAACTTTAGAAGAAATAGCAAAAAAAATAACAGGTGATAATAATATTAAAATTATAAAAAATAATATTACACCAATATATGAATGTGATTGTTCTAAAAAGCATATGGAAGAAGCACTAATAGCAATAGGAAAAGAAGAATTATATAAAATAATAGAGGAAGACGGAAAGGCAGAATTAATGTGTCATTTTTGCAATAAAAAATATCAATTTTCAAAAGATGAATTACTTAAGATTTATCAAAAATACAATGAAAATGAATAATTAAAATTAAATTTTATAGATAAATGAAAAATCAAACTAAATTAAAATTAAAATTAAAAGTAAATTAAAGAATAATTATAAAAAGTAAAAGTAAATTAAAAAGTAATTATAAAAAGTAAATTAAAAAATAACTATAAAACCTAAAAATAGATACAAAAATAATTATAAAAATTAAAATAAATTTGACATTATAAATTAAAAAAACTATAATAAAAACAGTTAAAAATTCAATAAAATATAAATAATATTAAAGAATAAATAAAACAAATAAAAAAATTCATTTATAGAGATAGGAGGAAAACAAATGGAAGAGAAAATTTTAATTTTTGGACATAAAAATCCAGATACAGATTCAATTTGTTCAGCAATGGTGAAACAAAGACTAAACAGAAGAATGGGATATACAAAATGTCATGCAGGAAGACTAGGAAATTTGAATAAAGAAACAAAATATGTTTTGAACTATTTAAATTTAGAAGAGCCTGAATTGATTGAAAAAGTAGAAGAAGGACAAGAAGTAATTTTAGTAGACCATAATGAATTTAATCAAAGTGCAGAAGGAATAGAAAAAGCAAAAATAATTGGAGTGATAGATCATCATAGAATTGCTAATTTTGAAACTTCAGAACCATTATATTATACAGCAAGACCATATGGATGCACTTGTACAATTTTATATAAAGAATATAAACAAAGAGACTTAGAAATAAATAAAGAAGAAGCAATATTAATGGCAAGTGCAATTATATCAGATACATTATTATTAAAATCACCAACAACTACAGAACATGATAAAAGGGCTTTAGAAGAATTAGGAAAAATAGCAAATATTAATATCACAGAATATGGATTAGAAATGCTAAAAGCAGGAACAGATTTGGATGATTTTTCAGCAAAAGAATTAATCAATTTAGATGCAAAATCATTAAACAAAGAAAATATTAAATATGTAATTGCACAAGTAAATACTGTAAGTATTGAAGATGTGCTAAAAAGACAAAAAGAATTAGAACATGCTATAGAAGAAGAAATAAAAGAAAAGGGATTAGATTTATTTGTATTAGCTATAACAGATATACTAAACAGTAATTCAGAGATATTAGTTTTAGGAAAAAAATCAGAAATAGTTGAAACAGCATTTAATGTGAAGCTAGAAAATAATAGAGCATTTTTAGAAGGCGTAGTTTCAAGAAAAAAACAATTATTACCAAATATAGATAAAAACATATAACACAAAGGAGAGATATAATGAATCCAAAAGTTAAAGAAGTGTTGGAATGGGTATATTGCATAATTATTGCTTTAGTACTAGCAATGCTATTTAGATATTTTATAGGAACACCAACAATAGTTCAACAAGAATCAATGAAACCAACATTAATTGAAGGTCAAAGACTATGGCTAAATAGATGGGGAAGAACAACAAAAACTTTACCTCAAAGAGGTGAAATAATAACTTTTGAAGAACCAGCAAAATTAGAATATAAACAAAGTGAAATAGACGAAACTAACCCAGTAGCTAAATATAAAGAAAGAAGCGGATTTAATTGGTTTGTACATAACTTTTTAGAAATAGGGAAAAGAAGTTATATAAAAAGAGTTATAGCATTACCGGGAGAGCATGTAGAAATAAAAGATGGAGCTGTATATATAAATGATAAAAAACTTGACGAACCATATTTGCAATCTGGAGTAGTTACAGATTTACTAGGTAGTGGAGTAGGATTTTCAGATTTTATAGTGCCAGAAAATTGTGTATTTGCAATGGGAGATAATAGAAGTCACAGTACAGACTGTAGAGCATTTGGATGCATACCATTAGAAAAAATAGAAAGTACAGTCGCAATAAGAATATGGCCATTAGATAAGTGGGGCGAAGTTGAATAACAAGGAGTATTCAAATGTTTGAAAAGATATTAGGAAATCAAAAAATAAAAGAAAGATTAGAAAAATTAATACATGAACAAAGAATATTGCATAGTTATCTATTTATAGGAATTGAAGGAATAGGAAAAAGATTAATAGCAAAGGACTTTGCAAAAGGAATATTGTGTATTAATGAGAAAAAATACTGTAATAATTGTAAATCATGCATTGAATTCAACTCAAACAATAACCCTGATTTTTCATATATAGAACCAGACGGAAATAATATAAAAATAGAACAAATAAGAGAAATGCAAAAAAGAATACAAGAAAAACCGATAATTTCGCAAAAAAAAGTATATATAATAGATAATGCAGATAAAATGACAAAAGAAGCACAAAACTGTTTATTAAAAACATTAGAAGAACCGCCAGAATTTGCGACAATTATCTTAATAGGTTCAAATGAAAACGCATTTCTAAGTACAATAAAATCAAGATGTATGATACTACATTTTATGCCAATTAGTAATGAAGAAATATCTAATTATTTAAAATTAAACCACGGAATAGAAAATATAAATAAAGATATATTAGATACTTTTGAAGGAAGTATTGGAAAAGCAATAAAACTAAAAGATAAGCAAGAAGAGTATTTAAAAATAAAAAATATTATTGATAACTTAGAAAAAACAGATTTAATAGAAACAATAAATCAATCAGAAATATTATACAAATCTAAAGAAGAAATAACAGAATTTTTAGATTATATAAATATACTCTTACTAAAGAAAGCAAAGGAACAATATAAATACACAAACTGTATTAATATTGTGGAAAACACAAAAAAAAGAATACGTCAAAATGCAAATTATGATATGTGTATAGACAATATGCTATTTAATATGTGGGAGGAAATAAATTGAAAAATATAATAGGAGTAAGATTTAAAAAATTAGGAAAAATATATTTTTTTAATCCTAAAGGATTACGAATAAGAAAAGGAGACAAAGTTATAGTAGAAACTGCTCAAGGGGAAGAATATGGAGAAGTCGTAATACCAAATAGAAGGGTTGAAGATGACAAAATTGTAACACCATTAAAAAAAGTAATAAGAATAGCTACTTATAAAGATCATAAACATTTCAATGAATGTAAGAGAATAGAAAAAGATGCATTTAATATATGTCAGAAAAAAATAAAACAACATAAATTAAACATGAACTTAACTGATGTTGAATATAAATTTGACAATAGCAAAATCTTATTTTATTTCACAGCAGATGGAAGAGTAGATTTTAGAGAATTAGTAAAAGACTTGGCTTCAATATATAAAATAAGAATAGAATTAAGACAAATTGGTGTTAGAGACGAAGTAAAACGAATTGGTGGAAATGGCGTATGTGGTAGAGAATTATGTTGTTGTACATTTTTAAGTGATTTTGAAGCAGTATCAATAAAAATGGCAAAAGAACAAAATGTATCTCTAAATCCATCAAAAATATCTGGAAATTGTGGTAGATTAATGTGTTGCTTAAAATATGAAAATGATGTATATGAAGAAAAATTAAAGCAATTACCTCATCTAGGAGCAATAGTAAAGACAAAAGACGGAGAAGGAGAAATAGATAACCTAGAAATATTAAAAGAAAAAGTAAGAGTAAAGATAAAAGATGGAGAAGGATATTTTTATAAAAAATATGATGTAAAAGACATAGAAATTATAAAAGATGTAGAGGTAGAAAAAATTGATGAAGAAGAAATAGAACATCAAAAAGAATTAGAGGAATTAGAAAAACTAGAAAAATTAGAAAAAGAACAAGTAGAGAATGAAGAATAAAAAGATGTAATTCAAGGAGGTGAAAAAAATGGCATATAAAATAACAGATAAATGTATATCATGCGGAGCTTGTGCAGCAGAATGTCCAGTAGGATGCATATCACAAGGAGATGATAAATTTGTAATTGATGCTTCAGCATGTATATCATGTGGTACATGTGCAGGAGTTTGTCCAGTAGAAGCGCCAGAAGAAGAATAGGGATTTTAGGGACGGGGCTCTAAATCCCCATATATTAAGGATTTGGTGCCCAATCATTACCCAAAGTAAAATCACAAGTAAAATTTTGTTCATGTAAAAATGAAATTATAAACAAATTTATTTTCATGTAAAAATAAAAATTAATTTTTTAAAAATTTATTTCTAATATTGTTGTTTAAATTTTATATTAAATAAAATTCAAAATAAAATTCAAAATTAAATTCAAAATTAAATTCAATAATTAGATTATATCAATTTATTCATTTTATAAAAATAGATAGGAGGGATGCTATTGCCAAGAATAGCAAGGGAAAATATAAAATCAGACTTTATTCATGTTGTAACTGAAGGCATTGAAAAAGAATTTATATTTTATAAAGATGACTATAAAAATGTATATATAAACCTTTTAAAGAAATATATTAATGAATTAAAAAATTTAAGATTAGTAGCATATTGTGTAATGTCTAATCATGCACATATATTGATACATATGAAAGAAACAAATGAGCTAATTGCAGCAATGAGAAAAATAAATACAGCATATGCAATTTATTATAATAAAAATGAAAAAAGAGTAGGATATGTATTTGCAAATAGATATTATTCTCAACCCATAAAAGATGAAAAACATTTATTTACATGTATAAAATACATTCATGAAAATCCAATTAAAGCGGGATTAGTAAAAAAACCAAACGAATACAAATTTTCATCTTTTAATGAATTTTATGGAAATAAATTAGATAAGAAGGTTGCAAAAATAATATTTGGAACAGAAAATTATTTAAAAGATTTCTATAATATAAAAATGGATGAGAATATAGATATTATTGATACTTCAAAAGAAAGAAATAATCTTAATGAAAGCAAACAAAAAATTGAAATTTTAATTAGCAGTTTTTGCAAAGAATATAAAGTGCATTTAAATCAAGTAAAATCATCAAATCAGTTAATTCTAAAATTTAAAGAATATTTAAATCAAAATTCCAAAATTACAAATAAAACCATATGTGGTATATTAGGAATAGGAAAAAATAGAATAAAGTGGATAGAAAAAAATAAAAAATGAAATAGGGATTTTGGGGACGGGGGTAAGAATCCCTATATTTTGTTCTGATATATTCACATTTTTACTATAAAAATTTTTTAATCATGTTTTAGATTCAATTATAAAACCAATTTGTATTAAATTAATTATGGATTACATTTACTACACGCTGTATATCCTTTTGATTTAGCTTCACTTAAAGAGATAGCTATTTTACTTTTTCTTAAATAAGAACAAGAAGCGGAATGATATTTGCTTCCTGTATTTGTAATATATACAGTATAACTCTGATTATTTGTAGTACTTATTGTAGAAGTTTCACTGGATGATTTTGAGCTGTTTGTTAAAGAAGAATCGGTAGAAGTAGAAGAGTTTTGAACTTCAGAACTAGAAGATACAGTAGATGCATTCTCTAATTCATCTACTTTAGTAGTTAATTTATTTTTTTCATTTTCTAAAGTTTGTTTTTCTTCTTCTAATGTAGAATTTGCTTTCTGCAAAAGCTGGTTTTCTTCTTTCAAATTTGTAATTTGCTTTTCATTATATTCTAATTTGTCATTTAATTCCGTTATTTTATTTTCATATTGTGTTACATCAACAGGATTAGTATATGCACAAAAGGCACAAAATAGTAAAAATGATAATATGATAATAGATATATTTTTGACATTTAATATAAATTTTAAAAATTTATTGTGTTCTTTCAAAGTTTGAATTTTTTCTTTTATAGATTCTTTTTTTAATGTTTTGTCTTTAGCCTTTTTTGTTTTATCATTTTTATTCAATAGTGTTTTCCCCCTTTATTAATGAAAAAATAGGGATTTAGAACCCCGTCCCTAAAATCCCTATTCCTAAAAATCACAATTTTTTGGTGTTCTTGGAAATGGTATTACATCACGAATATTTTGCATACCTGTTAAATACATTAAAGCTCTTTCAAAACCTAAACCAAAACCAGCATGTTCACAGCTACCATATTTTCTTAAATCTAAATACCATGAGTATTCATCAAGAGGCATGTCCAATTCTTTCATACGAGCAACTAACTTATCATAATTTTCTTCTCTTTGGCTACCACCTATAATTTCTCCGATTCCAGGAGCTAGAAGATCAGTTGCAGCAACTGTTTTATTATCAGGATTTTGTTTCATATAAAAGGCCTTTATATCTTTTGGATAATCTGTAACAAATACAGGTTTTTGAAATATTTTTTCACATAGATATCTTTCATGTTCTGTTTGCAAATCAACACCCCAAGAAACTTTATACTCAAATTCGTCATTATGTTTTTCAAGTTCTTTAACAGCGTCTGTGTAACTTATTCTGGCAAAATCAGAATTTATTACATTATGCAATCTATCTAATAATCCTTTATCAACAAAATTATTAAAGAATTCCATTTCTTCAGGACAATTTTCAAGAACATATGTAAATATATATTTTATCATATCTTCTGCTAAATCCATATCATCTTCTAAATTAGCAAAACAAATTTCAGGTTCTACCATCCAAAACTCTGCAGCATGTTTTACTGTATTAGAATTTTCAGCTCTAAATGTAGGACCAAAAGTATATACATTTCTAAAAGATTGAGCATATGTTTCAGCATTTAATTGACCACTAACTGTTAAATGAGCTGGCTTTCCAAAAAAGTCTTGAGAAAAATCAATATTTCCATCATCAGTTTTTGGAACATTATTTAAATCAAATGAATTAACATTAAACATTTCACCAGCACCTTCTGCATCACTTGATGTAAGGATAGGAGTATTTACATACACAAAGTTTCTTTCTTGAAAAAATTTGTGAATACTGTATGCTAAAATACTTCTTACACGAAAAACAGCACTAAATGTATTAGTTCTAGGACGTAAATGAGCAATTGTTCTTAAATATTCAAAAGAATGCCTTTTCTTTTGAAGAGGATAATCAGAATCGCATAAACTCAATATTCCAATATTAGTTGCATGAATTTCAAAAGGCTGTTTAGCATTTTCAGTTATCAATAATTTTCCAGTTACATTTATAGATGAGCTAATTGATAATCTACGAATATCCTCAAAATTATTTAATTCATCATTAAAAACAATTTGAATATTTTTAAAAAAAGAACCATCATTTAATTCAATAAAACCAAAAGTTTTAGAATCCCTTAAAGTTCTAACCCATCCATTTAAAGTTATAATTTCATTTTCATATTTTTTTGTATTTCTATATAAATCCTTTACTAATAATTTCTCCATAGAAAACCTCCTAATATTACAAACAAAAAACATCCTTGCAAAAATGCATGGACGAATAATTTATTCGTAGTGCTACTTAACTTGAAATTATTATATAATATAAAGAATAATGTGTCAATAAAATTGTAACTTTTTTATACAATAGAAAGTAACCTTTAATGCTACTGATATAGATACACACAATTTTATTAACGTAAAATTAGCGTAAATCAAATTTGAGGAAAGCCTAAGTGAAAATTCAAAATGCAATTGTATTAATGACTTTCCAATTTGATCCATATTTAAATCTAATCAAAAATTTTAGTCGATTTATTCTTTTTATTTATAGGTATCAAAAACAAAGCACCAATAATTATAGGAAGATAGAAAGTGTATAATCTCCAAAATAAAATTGACATATTGATAGTTCCATTTTTAAATATAGATTGAAATAACACTAAAAATCCACCTTCTGCACCAATTCCTGCACCAGGAGTAGGAATAAAAGTCATAAGTAATAGTAAAAATGCTTGAACAGGTATAATTTGCCAAAAATTAACACCAAAATTACCAAAAGCTCTATACACCATATATGTAATAGAATAATATGCAAAACTCTGAATACAAGCTGTTATAAATATCTTTAAAACCATTGCCTTTTCTGATTTCATTATATTAAATTGTTCGCCAAAATTATCAAGGCTTTTGTCAAAATTTTCTCTTATTTTTTCAGGATTTTTAAATATTTTAATTTTTCCTAATAAAGTAATTATAGGATTAGAAATAATAGTTATAACACGCTTTTTCATACCAGCTAAAATTACAACTAAAATAACTAAAATATTTATACCAAAACCAATGACAGCAACCCAAAGAAAGTCTTTCATAATGCTAGCAAAAAAGCTAAATTGAAATAAAATAACAGCAAAGGTAAAAACAACAAGAGCAGTTTGGGTAATAATAAACTTTATAGCCATGGCAGAGAAGGAATCACTAACTCTTTTTCCAGTTTTAGTAAATTCATATGCTTGCATAGGTTGACCTCCTGAAGAAAAAGGGGTTACATTATTAAATAATTGACCAATCATAGTAACTTTAAATGAATTGGTAAATGATTGGTTTGGATATAGTCTTTTTATAGGTAAATGAAGGCATATAGCATCACAAATCCATTGAATAATTAGACATCCAATTCCAGCTAAAACCCACCAATAATTAACATTTTTTAGTAAATTGACAATATTATCAATACCATCAACTAATATCATATAAATAAAAAGACCAACAAAAATAATTGCCACCAAAATAAAATTAAAGATAGTAGATTTTTTATTAGTTGGTTTAACTATTTGCTCATTTTCTAAATTATCAGAAATGTTATTAATATTTTTATCATTATTTATTAAATTATCTTCCAAAATATTATCCTCCCTAAATATTTATATACAAAAATAATATAAAAGTCAATATATGAAAAAAGAGTTAACAAAATTAATAATCTATTAGAAAATTTATTACAAATTGTCATCAAAAGCTACGGAAATATATGATTGAAACAATATATTATTAAGCATTTATAATATATAACAAAAATGTAATAAAAATGTCAATAAAAAATACAAAAAGGGAAAAGAGACTATCCCTAAGTATATAGAGAAAGGAATAAAAAATGCTAAATATAAATAATTTACAATGAACCATAAATAAAGTAAAATATTATATATAAATAGGAGGAATGAGATGAAAAAAAATAAAATCAAATTTACGGTAGCTATTATTTTAAGTTGTATAGTAATAATAAGTTTTTGTATGACATTAATATACTCAATAAAGAATAAAACATATACGCAAGCTGGAAAAATACAAAATAACCAATCAGCAAGTGATAAGGTAGAGATACCAACTTCATTAGATCAAGTTTTTTCAGGAATTGGAAGATATAATTTTAATGTTGCAATGGGGACAAATACAGCATATGGAGATAACACACGTATTAGTTCAGCCATATCAGCAGTAGGTGTTACTCAAGCTAATTATCCAGAATATATTTGTAAGCCATTATACTTAGACGAATATGGAACAGGATATCTAACAGATACGGTTGATATTGGCTATAAATATATAAGTGGAACTACTTTTGATATGTCAAAAACTGTGCAATCAGCAATAGGAGGGGGAGGAAACTCTTCAAAAAGTGAATTAAAATATAATGGAGGAACTATAAAAGCAGCATATCTAGTAGTTTCAGCAACAACGGGATTAATTAGCAAAGAAACAAATAGCTATGGAACAGATACTCAATATGAAGTGCCAAGATATCCAAATTTATTAAATACATATCCAATGACATTAATAGGTCCTAAAGGAGATACTGTAACTCCAAAACTAGAGCTATTTCAAGATGAGACAGGAGTTAGAACAAGTGGGTATGTTGATGTAACTGAATTTGTAAAAGAACAAGGATATGGAGACTATATAGGAAAAGATATACCATATTTAGATATAAGACCAGGACTAAATGATAAAGGACAAGGAGTAGGAACATCAGAAGATAAATTTGCTTCATGGAAATTAATTGTAATAGAAGAAAATGAAGAAAATGATATAAAGTCCATAAACTTAAAATTAGGAGGAGTTCAAACTAAAGGTACAACACAAGATAAAATAGATGTACAAATAAACAGAAAAGAAGTTGGTATAAAAAAAGACAATCCTAAAGGACAATTATTAATTAGTGTTGAAGGAACAGAAAATAGTGGGCAAGTAACATTTAATGGAAATCCATTAACAGGAGAATCAAGAGCAGATGGTAAATTTTTTATAGCAAGACCAGAAATAAATGGTGAAGTTATGGATATAGCTAGATATCCTGTTATCAGAGGAGAAAATGAAGATTATAACACAGATTTAATATTAGCAGATATTTCATCAGAAGCCAAACCTTATATAAGTGCAACTCTTCCATCAGGTAGTTCAAAAGTAGATATGGAAATTGTAAATAATACAAATGCAACAGTATTTTTGGTAAATGCATTAGGACTAAGCTCAGATATAGAAACACCAATTTATAAAACAGAAATTACACATAAACCTTCAAAAGGATTTACAGAACTTTTACAAGGTGGAAATGTAGATATAACACTAAAAGTAACGAATACAAGTAAAGAAGAATTATCTGGACTTCATGGAGGAAAAACATATTTCACAATAGATGAAGACATATTATTAGACAACTCAACAGCAAAAGCATATTTTACAGATGAAAATGGAGAAAAAGTAGAACTAACATCTAATATGTATAAAATAGAAGGAAATAAAGTAACAATAGATTTTGGGAAAAATAGTGAGGCAATATCTCAAAAAGGAGATTATATAACATTTACTATTACAGGAAAAAACAAAGTAAAAAAGGATAATTATACTTCAAATTCGTACACAGATGGAAATTTGATAACAGAAAATGGAGAAAAAGTAGATATATTATTGGAGAAAATAACATCAGGGAAAGATAGTTACAATGTAGATAAAAATTATTCACAAGATATCATAATAAATAAAATATGGAAAGATAACGAGATACAAGCAAAAAGAAGACCTGAAAGTTTAGTACTAGTAGTAAAAAAAGAAAACAATGAAGAAGTAATAAGACAAGAGATTACAAAAAATAATGTAGTAGCAGGAACAACAAATCAATGGGCAATAACAATAAAAGATTTACAAAAATACGATGAAAATGGACAAGAAATTAAATATATTGTAGAAGAAAAAGAAAAAAATCAAGGGGACTTAGATTTTTATGAAGTAGAAGAAAATAATGTAGAAATAAAAGACAATCAAGCAACAATAAGGAATACATTTGTAAACAAAGATGAAACAAGAAGTATAAAAATAACAAAAAATTGGCTAGACAACAATAATATAAATGGAAAAAGGCCAGATGAAATAAAATTGATAGTGTCAGATGGTACAAATGAAATAAGCCAAATAATAAGCAAACAAGCAAATGAAACAGGAGAAAATACTTGGGAAACAACCATAGAGAATTTACCAAAATATAATGAAAATGGAGAAGAGATTCAATATACAATAAAAGAAGCGGAAGTAAGTATAGGAGATTTAAAATTCTATACAATATCACAACCAACAGGAGATATGGTAAATGGATTTGAGATAGAAAATACATTTAATGTACCAGCTGAACAAATAGAATTAACGGTTAATAAAAAATGGGTAGATAATGAAATACAAGCAAAAAGAAGACCTAAAACAATAGTATTAAATGTAAAAGCAAAAAATGCAGATAACAATAATCCAGAAGAAATAATAAAATCATATGAACTAAAAACATCAGAAGAAACAAATTATACATTTACAGAACTACCAAAATATAATAATAAGGGAAATGAAATAGAATACATAGTAGAAGAGCAAGAAAAAACGTCAGGAAATTTAAAATTCTATACAACTACAATAGGAGATATAACAAATATAGAAAATAATGAAAATAAAAAGCAAGTTATAATTACAAATACATTTGAAAAACCAGAAGAATTAACGCAAATACCAGTAACTAAAATATGGGATGATAATAACAACAAAGCAAACAAAAGGCCTACAAGTATAAAATTGCAATTAAAAAATGAAAACAAAATAATAAAAGAACAAGAAGTAAATAATACAAATTCAACAAATGGAGATGCAAATACATGGTCATATACATTTGAAAAAATTGAAAAATATAATGAAAATGGAGAAGAAATTAAATATACAGTTGATGAAACGGAAGTAAACAACAATGATTTGCAATTTTATACAGCTACAATTAATGGAACAACAATAACAAACAAATTCACGCAAAATGTAGATAAAGTAGAAATACCAGTAACAAAAATATGGGAAGATAACGAAATACAAGTTCAAAGAAGGCCAGAAAGTGTAATAATAATATTAAAAGCAAATGGAAAAGAAATTCAAAGATATGAATTAAGTGAAGCAACAGCAAACAATGCGGACAAAAATACATGGAATTATATATTCAAAGAATTGCCTAAATATGATGAAGATAATAATAGAATAAATTATACAGTAGAAGAACAAGAAAAAACTCAAGGAGATTTAAAATTTTACACAAGTAAAATAGAAGACACAACAATAACGAACACATTTACAAGACCAACAGAAACAATAAGTATAGAAGTAAATAAAATTTGGGAAGATCAAGAAAATATATATAACAAAAGACCAGAAACAATAAAACTAGAAGTAAAAAATGGAGATATAGTAGAAGATGATGCAATTGTAACAAAAGAAGAAAATTGGAAATATACTTTTACAAACTTAAACAAATATGATGAAAACGGACAAGAAATACAATATACAGTAGACGAAAAAGAAGTATTAGAAAATGACTTATACCATTATGAAAAAGAAATAGGAGAACTAACAAACAAAGAAGGAAAAACAAATGAAAAGCAAGTAACAATTACGAATATAATGACAAAAATTCCAGGAACAGTAGTTATAAAATATATTGATAAAAATACAGGAGAGGAAATAACAGACAGCAAGACAAAGGAGGGAATCGTAGGAGAAGAATTCGATATAGCAGAAGATGAAAAAGAAATACCAGGATATACATTAATCGAAAAACCAGAGGAAACAACAGGTGAATTTACAGATGAATCACAAGAAAAAATATATTATTATGCAAAAACTACACAAGTAATAGTAAAATATTTAGAAAAAGACACTAATATAGTATTATCAAAAGAAAAAGTAATTTATGGTCATGAAGGATTAGAATATAAAACAAATATGGAAAATATAGAAAATTACACATGTGTAGAAAATACAAACAACACATCTGGAGTAATGACAAGAGACAAAATAGAAGTAATCTACTATTATGCAAAAAATACCAAAGTAATAGTGAAATATCTAGATAAAGCAACAAATGAACCATTAACAGAAGAAACACAATATGAAATATCAGGATATGTAGGGAAAGATTATACAACAGAGAAAAAAGAAATAGAAGGATATACATTCATAGAAGATACAAAAAATACAAGTGGAAAAATGACAGAACAATCAATAGAAGTAATCTATTATTATGGAAAAAATACGCAAGTAGTAGTAAAATATTTAGAAAAAGATACTAACAAAGAATTATCAGAACAAGAAATTATAAAAGGATATGAAGGACAAGAATATAAAACTCAACAAAAAGATATAGAAAATTACGAATTTGTAGAAAGTACAAACAACACAAAAGGAATAATGCAAAAAGAACAAATAGAAGTAATTTACTACTATGCACAAAAGACAAAAGCAACAGTTCAACATATAGATAGAGAAACAGGAAAAATACTAAAAGAAGAAAGTAAAGATGGACTTGTAGGAGATATCTTCGAAACAAAAGCAGAAAACTTTGAAGGATATATATTAGTAGAAGCGCCAGAAAATCCAAATATAACAATGACAAAAGAAGAACAGATAGTAAAATATTACTATGTACACATATCATCAGGAGTAATAGAAAAACATATAGATGAAATAACAGGAGAAATAATATATGAAGAAATACATGAAGGAAATGAAGGAGATAAATACAATATACCATCAAAAGAATTTGAAGGATATGACTTAGTAACAGAAGATTCCGAAGGAAATAGTAAATTACCAGAAAATGCAGAAGGAGAAATGACAAAAGAGGCAATAGAAGTAAAATATTATTATATTAGAAAAGCAACAGTAAGAGTAGAATATATAGATAAAACAACAGGAGAAAAAATCACAGAAGATGAAATAATGCAAGGACACCAAAATGATAATTATGAGACAGAAGAAAAAGAATTTGATGGATATAATTTAGTAGAAAAGCCAGAAAATGCAAAAGGACAAATGATAATAACAAAAAATGAAGATGGAACATACAACACAGAAACAGTAGTAACATACTATTACCAAAAAATATCAGGAGGAGTAACAGAAAAGCACATAGACATAAACACAAACGAAATATTAGAAGAAGAAACACACAAAGGAAACGTAGGTGATGAATATAATATACCATCAAAACAATTTGAAAAATATGACTTAGTCGAAATAGATGAAGAAGGAAACAGTAAATTACCAGAAAATGCAACAGGAAAGATGACAGAAGAACCAATAGAAGTAATATATTATTACATCAAAAAAGCAACAGTAAAAATAGAATATATAGATAGACAAACAGGAGAAAAATTAGCAGAAGATGAAATAATAGAAGGTCATGAAGGAGACAGATATCAAGCAGAAGAAAAAGAATTTGATGGCTATGAATTAGTAGAAATACCATCAAATAGCAATGGAGAAATGAAAGACGAAATAGTAGTAAAATATTATTATGAAAGAAAGGCAGAAGTAGAAATAAAATATATAGAAAAAGAAACAGGATATGAATTAACAGATACTGAAACAATAGAAGGATATGTAGGAGATGAATATACAACAGAAGAAAAAGAAATACCATATTATAAATTTATAGAAAAAACAGAAAACTATAAAGGAAATATGGAAAAAGACAAAATAACAGTAATATATTACTATGAAAAACAAATATTTAATTTAGGTATAGACAAATGGATATCAAATGTAAATATAGACGGAATAAACAAAACAGTACAAAATATAGAAAACAAAGATGAAATTTACAAAGTAGACATACATAGAACAAAAACTGAAACTACTGATATAAAAATAACATATAAAATAAGAATAACAAACAAAGGAGAAGTAGAAGGAACAGTAGGAGAAATAGTAGAGATTATTCCAGAAGGATATAGCTATAAACAACAAGATAATAATATACATTGGGAAGAACGAAATGGAACACTAGTAACAGATGTATTAAAAGACGAAATAATAAAAGAAGGAGAATACAAAGAGCTAGAAATAACATTAACATGGAATAAAGGAAAAAATAATTTTGGAGAAAAAAACAATACAGTACTTTTAACTAAAATAGAAAATCCAGCAGGATATGAAGACATAAATAAAGAAGATAATACTTCAAAGTCAAAAATGATAGTATCAATAGAAACTGGATTAGACAGAAACTCTAAAATTATTATTATAGGAATTGTTCAAATAATATTAGCAATAAGTGTAGGGTTATTAGTAAGTTACAAGAAAAAAACAAAGTAAAAGTTTAAATTTGGACGTTTGCTAATTTGATATATTTTGAAAAAATATAAATTAAAAATTCCAATTTTGGATGAGTTTCCAAATTGGAATTTTTAAAAGATTTGTATAAAACTTTTTAAAATGCTATTATTTTCAAACAAATTAATAAAATAATTATGAATAAATGGAATTTGCCATAAAATAAATAAGACTAAAAGAATAACTACAATGGTAACAAAATATCTAATATAATCTTTGAAAGTTTTCTTATATTTTATAGTATAGCCTCTATTTTTTAAATCCTGAATATAGGCATCATAATAAGCTTTCTTTTTAGCAAATTCCAACTGCTTTTTAAATTCAAGTTCTTGCTTCTTTTTTTCAGAATCTTGATATATTTTATTTTGAATAGAATAATCATTATTTTGTGAATTTGTACTATATACATTATTATTATACGAATTTGAATTAACAGAAGAATTATAATCAAAATTAGCATGGTTTTGTAAATTATTAATTTTATTCTTCAAAAATTCATTTTGCTTATGTAAATTATCAAAATCCTCTTGCGATATAGTAGAAGTTTTAAGAGTATTATCATACTCTTGTTTTTTATCTTTATTTGATAGTACCTCATAAGCTTCATTTATATCTTTTAAAATTTCCTCAGATTCTTTTTTGGCTTCTGCTGTTTGTTGCAAATCAGGGTGATATTTTTTAGCAAGAGTTTTGTAAGCCTTTTCTATAATCTCAGGAGAAGCGTTTTGATTTATTTGTAATATGCTATAATAATCTTTATTCATAATCCTAAATCCTTTCAATTATGGGACGTTCCTTTAATCCCGAAAATTATGCCAAAGTGCCAAAGGGGACGGGCTATTTTGGCACACTTAATTTATAATCAATTATTTTAAACTTATTAAACTAAAGTGTGCCAAAATAGCCCGTCCCCTTTGGCAATCTGTCAAAATAGCCCGTCCCCTTTGGCACACTTTGGCAATATTAAGAAATACTCTCTAAATCTAACAATTCTTGCCATCTTCTATCTACTTCTTTTTGGAATTCTTCAATCATCCACTCATTTCCAGGTTTAAACATATGCTTAAATCTCTTTTGAGGTTTCAAAAACTCTTCAATAGGAAGTTTTTTAGCAGGTTTGTAAGTTATCTTATATTTACCATCTACAACTTCATATAAAGGCCAATAACAAGTATCTACAGCAAGTTTATTAATTTGCATTAACATATCTGTAGGATATCCCCAACCTCTAGGACATGGAGATAAAACATTTAAGAAGCAAGGACCTTCTGTATAAATTGCTTTTTCAGATTTTTCATATAAATCCTTAAAATTGTTTACAGCAATTGTTTGTGCAACATATGGTAAATGATGACTTGCCATGATTTCTGTTAAATCTTTTCTTGATTGCATTTTTCCTGGTATGACACTTCCAGCTGGAGATGTTGTAGTATCTGCAAATTTTGGGGTAGCAGAAGATCTTTGAATACCAGTATTCATATATGCACCATTATCATAACATACATAAACCATATCATGATGTCTTTCCATAGCACCTGATAAAGATTGAAGACCTATATCATAAGTACCTCCATCACCACCAAAAGCTATAAATTTTGTATTTTTATCTTTAGGTAACTTACCTTGTTTTTTCATTGAAACATATGCTGCTTCTGCACCTGATAAAGTAGCACCAGCACACTCAAAAGCAGTATGTATAAATGAATCTGTCCAAGATGTATAAGGATAAATAAATGTAGATACTTCCATACAACCAGTGGCAACAGCTACAACTGCATGGTCTTCTTCTTTTAAAGCTCTCATAACCATTCTTGCAACAGGAGGAGCTCCACATCCAGCACACATTCTATGTCCTTCTGTAAATCTTGAAGGTTTTTTTGCAACAACTTCTTTCAAATTATAAGCCATTATTTTTCCTCCTTTCTTAATCCTAAATAACGATAAGGATTTTCAACTTTATTAGTTTTAACAATTTCTTGTAAATCATTAAATACAGATTCAATATCTGTTGATTTAGTATCTCTTCCACCAAGACCATAAACATAATTAACCATTGGAACATGAACATTTTCTGTGTACATACTAGATGTAATATCAGAATATAAAGCACCACCAATAGCATTTAAAGAATCAGCTCTATCTAAAACAGCAACAGCTTTTAAATGAGATAAAGCCTTAGCAATTTCAGTACTTGGGAAAGGTCTAAATACTCTTAACTTTAATAAACCAGCTTTTACACCTTGTTTTCTTAAATTATCAATTACAAACTTAGTAGTTCCAGCAGTTGAATTTATACAAACAATTGCAATTTCAGCATCTTCCAACATATATTCTTCAAATAATCCATAATGTCTACCAGTCCATTTTTCAAAATCTTCTGAAACTTTTAAAATAACATCTTTAGCATTTTTCATTGCTTCAGCTTGTTGAGCTTTATGTTCAAAAAGAAAACCTTGTAAATCTAATGGACCTACAGCAATAGGCTCTTTATCATTTAATAAATAATGTTTAGGTTTATATGTTCCAACAAACTTTTTAACTTCTTCGTCTTCTTCTAATTGAATATTTTCTATAGAATGAGATGTAATGAATCCATCTTGACATACCATTAAAGGCAATTGAACATTTTCATTTTCAGCAATTCTATGAGCCATTAATAAATTATCATATGCTTCTTGATTATTTTCAGAAAATAACATAATCCAGCCAGCATCTCTAACACCCATAGCATCAGAATGATCACAATGTATATTTAATGGACCTGAAACAGCTCTATTTACCAAAGATAAAACAATAGGTAAACGTAAGCTAGAAGCAATATAAATCATTTCCCACATTAAAGATAAACCATTTGCAGAAGTAGCAGTCATAGCTCTTGCACCAGCAGCTTCAGCACCAATACAAGCAGACATTGCACTATGTTCACTTTCTACAGCTACAAATTCAGTATCTACAACACCATTATCAACAAAAGTTGAAAAATATTGAGGAATTTCTGTAGAAGGTGTAATAGGAAATGCAGCGACAACATCAGGATTAATTTGTTTCATAGCAGTTGCAGCAGCTTCATTACCACTTAATCTCTCTCTTATACTCATATTTATTCACCCTCCTCAACCATAGTAATTGCACCAAATGGACATACTTTTGCACATACGCCACATCCTTTGCAATAATCATAATTAAAATCTTTTCTTTTTAAATCTTCTTTTCCAACTGGGATTGCATTTTCTGGACAAACAGGAAAACAAAGACCACATTGTTTACACTTTTCTACATTAAATACAGGTCTAATACTTCTCCAGTCTCCAGTTTTAAAATCTCTTGCATTACCAGCCTCATAAATATCTCCACCAATAGTTAGTTTTTCCATTGGAGTAGATGAATTTATATTTGTCATTTAAATTACCGCCTTTCTTAAATAAATTCTGTCCTTTTTATATAATTTAAAATAATTATAGGAAATAAAAGAGTGTCCTATTTTACCTAAATTTTTTTAACCTCTTTTAGGGCAATTTCTAAAGCCTTCATATTTCCATCAATAACTTCTGGTTTTTTAGCAAATTTATGTTTAAAAGATCCTTTCATGTCTTCTAATAAAGCCTCGTCAGTCATTACATTACTTACTTTTACTATTGCAGCAAGCATAGGAGTATTTGGGAAATATCTACCTAAAGCTTCTTCTGATATTTTTTTAGCGTCAATTGTATAAATTGCACCATTGTATCCTTTTAAAACATTTCTTAAATAATCAGCAGATTTTGTTGTATTAATTACAATTGCACCATCTTCTTTTAAACCAGATGTTACATCAACACTTTCTAAAAGAGTATCATCTACAACAACAACATAATCTGGTTCATAAATATTAGTATGGATAGTAATCGGATTTGTACTAATTCTGTTATAAGCTGTGATAGGTGCTCCCATTCTTTCTGGACCATATTCTGGAAAACCTTGAATATATTTACCAGTATTAAAAGCTGCATCAGCAAGTAACAAAGAAGCAGTTTTTGCACCTTGTCCACCTCTACCATGCCATCTAATCTCTATCAAGTCTTTCATAAATTATTTGCCTCCTTCATCTATAAATTTTTATGAGTTTAGTATATGACTAAAATTGTATGATGTCAAGAAAAAAATAGCTAATTGACCAATTAAGACAAGACTAGACAAAATATATATTTTAATATAGAAAAAGCAATGAATATTAGAAAATTTATAAATATTTTTAAATAGAATAAGTATAAATTATACAATATTTAAAGATTATAGACAAGAAGATGGTAAAAATATATTAGAAAAGCATATTTTACATACAAGGGATGAACAATATCCTTTTATTATACAGGAAAAAACCATTCTAGATGATTCTGAACAGAGTTCTCCAATAGGAACAAAATATCTGCCAATGAAGACGGATGATTTGACATATCTCAATAATGAAAAATGGGATGAAAGAGGAAATATAATTAAGTTTGAAAATAGAGGACAAATTTCAACATATTATAAAGAAAATAAAGAAACTATTGATAGAGCACTTACCAAAGGACCAGATAATGTATCTGACAAAGAATTAAAACAATCATTAAAAGCAGGGATGAAAAAACTAGCAGTAAAAGCAGGAATATTACCTAATGTACATGAGCAAGAGTCAGAAATAAATGAGTAAAAAAGAATAACAAGTATATATTTTTACTTGTTTCAATAATATTAACAAAAAACTAAAAAGCAATGCAATTATTTTTAACAAATACATTGCTTTTTTTAATTGTCGTAAATTTACAAAGTAAATTCCAAACGCAATATATAAATAAGGAAATAACATTTACACAAAGTTAAATTTGTAAG
>CALXAB010000016.1 GCA_944386175.1 uncultured Clostridia bacterium | reverse complement strand
AAGTTGACAAAATTAAAAGCTTATGACTCTAAGCTTAAAGTTATTTAAAAAATTTTATTTAATACCAAACTACGGGGTAATAAAAATAATAAACTTTTTTAAATATATCATAAATAAAAATTTAATTCAACTAGTGCTAGATAATTCTGTGATTTTTTAATTATTTAATTGAAGAAAATACCAAAATTTACTTGAAAAAAATGTTAAATCAATATATAATACATATGTGAAAAAATAAACACCCGTAAGAGAAGAAAATATGGAGGTAAAAGATATGGCAACAAAAGAAAAAAATATATGGATATTATTAATATTTATTTTATCAGGACTAGTAGTTGGGGGACTACTAGGGGAATTAGCGTCTAGAGTTGATTGGTTATGGTGGTTATCATATAGTCAAAGTTTCGGATTAGAAAATCCAATACCATTAGACCTAGGAGTTTTAAAATTAAGTTTTGCATTAACATTCAAAATAAGTGTTGCTAGTATAATAGGAATGACTTTGGCAATATTTATATATAAAAAAATATAATTAGGGGCAATAAAAAATAGAAAGGAAGGAATTTATTTGTCTCTAAAAATGAAAGAATTGCCAGAATTAGAAAGACCATACGAAAAATTAGAATTATATGGAGAAAAAAATTTATCAAATGCAGAATTATTGGCAATTATAATAAAAACAGGAACTAGAAAAGAAAATTCGGTACAAATAGCACAAAACATATTAAATATGAACAACGAAAATATAGACGAGCTGAATTTTTTAAGAAATATGACAATAGAAGAATTAACAAAAATAAAAGGAATAGGAAAAGTAAAAGCAATACAGTTAAAAGCAGTATGTGAATTAGCAATTAGAATGTCTAGACCAAATAATTATAAAAAAGTAAAAGTGAGGCAACCATATGATTTAGCAAAGATACTTATGAATGAATTAAGATTTGAAAAAAAAGAAATTGCAAAAGTAGTAATATTAAATGAAAAAAATCAAATACTTAAAATACAGGATATTGCAATAGGTGGTACAAACTTTGCTGAAATAGGTATGAAAGACGTACTATCTGAACCAATAAAAATGAAAGCTCCCAAAATTATATTAGTACATAATCATCCTACAGGAGATTGTACACCTAGTGAATCAGATATTACGATAACTAATAGATTATATGATGCAGCACAAATTTTAGGAATTAAACTTTTAGACCATATAATTATAGGAGACATGAATTTTACAAGTATTTTTTCAGAAATGATATCTGATAAAACTTAATAAAGGATGTTAAATAATTCAAGAAAGAAAGGAAAATATTAAAATGAAATTTTTTACATTTGGATCAAAAGATATTGGTATTGACTTAGGAACAGCAAATTTATTAGTTACTGTAAAAGGAAAAGGAATAGTATTAAAAGAACCATCTGTTGTGGCTATTAATAGAAAAACTGGAAATATTATGGCAACTGGTACAGAAGCAAAGGAAATGCTAGGTAGAACACCAGACCAAATAAAAGCAGTTAGACCTTTAAAAGATGGTGTTATAGCAGATTTTACAGCAACACAATTAATGTTAAAAAATATAATAGAAAAAGTAGGAAAAAGATATAGTATAGGAAGACCTAGAGTTGTTGTAGGAGTACCTTCAGGAATAACAGAAGTAGAGGAAAGAGCAGTAGAAGAATCAGTTTTACAAGCCGGAGCAAAAGAAGTATATTTAATAGAAGAACCAATGGCAGCAGCTATAGGAGCATCTTTAGATGTGGCAGAGCCAAGTGGAAGTATAATAGTAGACATTGGTGGTGGAACAACAGAAGTTGCTGTTATATCTTTAGGAGGAATTGTAGTTAGTCATTCCCTAAGAGTTGCTGGAGATGAGTTAGATGAAGATATTGTAAATTACGTAAAAAGAGAGATGAATTTGGCAATAGGAGAAACTACAGCAGAACAAATAAAAATTCAAATTGGTTGTGCAATGCCATTAATGACAGAAATGTCAATGGAAATAAGAGGAAGAGACTTAGTAGATGGATTACCAAGAAATGTTCAAATTACATCTGTTCAGGTAGAAGAAGCAATAAAAGAATCTATTACAAAAATTGTTGATATAGTAAAAGTAACTTTGGAAAAGACGCCACCTGAATTAGCTTCAGATATAATGGAAAAAGGAATTGTTTTAGCAGGTGGAGGAGCTTTAATAAAAAATCTTGATAAATTAATAAGTATAGAAACAGGAATGCCAGTATATGTAGCTGAAGAGCCTTTAGACTGTGTAGTAAGAGGAACAGGCAAAACATTAGAAGATTTAGAGAGATTAAAAACAGTCCTAATTAATGCGCGTAGAAGAAGATAATATCGTAGTGTTAATACATTAAGAAAAAGGCAATGTAAATAAAAAAGGACAGTTTTAATTACTATAATATATAAAATGAGGAGAAAAAATGTATAGAAATAAAAAAGGTGGAATAATAGGGATAATTATAACTGTAATTGTATTAATTTTAATAGTAATTTTTTCAAATGGAGAAAGTAATTCATCATTTTTTGAGAATGTAGCAAGTAATTTAGTCATGCCAATTCAAAATGGATTAACATATTTAAAGAATAAATTAAGTGGAAATAACACGTTTTTTACAGATATAAATAATCTTAAACAAGAAAATGAAGAATTAAAGGATAAAAACAGCGAGCTAGAGCAATCACTAAGAGAATTAGAAAATATAAAAACAGAGAATAACACATTAAAAGAATATTTAAATTTAACAGAAAAATATGGAGAATATAAAACAGTACCAGGGTATGTAATAAACAAAGATATAAGTAACTATTCAAAAACTATAGTAATAAATATTGGTAAAGAAGACGGATTAGAAGAAAATATGACAGTAATAGCAGACCAAGGGTTAGTAGGTCATGTTATTTCGGTTACAGAAAATACAGCCAAAATACAAACAATCATAGATACAGCAAGTTCTGTTAGTTGTACAATGAGTGATAAAGATACAATAGTTTGTAAAGGAACATTAGATAATAATTCTACATTAAAAGCAATGTATATACCAACTGAAGCAAATGTAATACAAGGAGACAGTATAGAAACCTCAGGTTTAGGAGGAATTTATCCAAAAGGAATACATGTTGGTACAATACAAAAAGTAGAAAATACTCAAAATATAACAGATAGATATGCACTAGTAGAAACAGCAGTAGATTTTAATAAATTAGATACAGTATTAGTAATAGTAAATCAATAAAAGAGGTGAACTAATTGAAAAAAACAATCATAAATATAGTTTTAATATTAACAATGTTTATAATATATTATTTGCAATCAAATTTTTTTAATTGGTTTACTATATCTGGAATAATGCCAAATTTATTTGTTGTATTTGTATTATTTATAGGTTTGTTTGCTAGTAAAACAATGGGTACTATATATGGAATTGTAACAGGACTTATACTAGATTTAGTAATAGGAAACAAAATAGGAACATATGCTATAGGTTTAGGGACAATTGGATTTATGGCGGGATTGTTTGATAAAAACTTTTCAAAAGATAGTAGAATAACTATTATGGTAATGGTATTAGTAGCAACAATAATTTTTGAAATTATAAGATATTTTATAAATTATGTCTTATTATCTAATAGTATAGAAATAATGAATTTTATAAAAATTTTAGTAATAGAAGTTATATATAATTTGATATTGACAATTATAATCTATCCATTAATTCAAAAAGCAGGATATTATATAGAAAACGAATATAAAGGAAATAAGATACTAACAAGATATTTTTAAAAAGAGGTGTAATATTGGTAAAAAGAAAAGGAAAATTAAATATTAATTTAAGATTTAATATATTAACTGTATTGATATATATTGTAGGAATAGTATTAATTGTTAGGCTATTTAGTCTTCAAATAGTACATGGTGCAGAATACAGAGAACAATCAAACACTAGGCTAACAAGAGAAAGCTCATTAGAAGCAGCAAGAGGTTCAATAGTTGATAGAACAGGGGTAGAGTTAGTAACTTCTAAAATAGAATATTCTTTAGAAATGTATAAAACAAAAGTAGAAGACAAAGACTTAAATCAAGCAATACTTAATATGATACAAACTTTGGAAAAATATGGCTGTTCTTATGATGATATATTACCAATAAAAATTGAACCTTTTGAATTTAGAATATCAGGAGAAAGTCTTAGTTCATGGAAAAAAGATAATAATTTTGACGAAAATATAACAGCAGAGCAAGCATTTTACAAATTGAAAAATAGATATGAAATACAATTTGAAAATGTACAAGAAGCAAGAAAAGTAATGCTAATTAGATATAAAATAACAGTAAATGGATATAGTAGTACAAAATCAGTGGTAATTTCAGAAAATATACCACAAGAAGCAGTGGCAGAATTTAGCGAAAGTTCAGATAAATATGCAGGTATAAATATTGTAGTAAAGCCAATAAGAGAATATACATCAGGAAGTTTAGCTTCACATATATTAGGTTATGCAAGTCAGATAACAAGTGAAGAGTATGAATCAAGAAAAGATACATATGGAATGAATGATATTATAGGGAAAACTGGTGTAGAATATGTTTTTGAAGAGTACTTAAAGGGAAAAAATGGTACAAAACAAATAGATATGGCAGTAGATGGAACAACAACAGCAGAATATACAGCTAAAGAAGCAGTTGCTGGAGCTGATATAGTATTAACTATAGACGCTAATTTACAAAAAATAACTGAAAACGCATTAGAAGCAAATATAAATAAAATAGCAAGTGGAGGCTTTGGACAAAGATTTGATACAAAAGCAGGTGCCTGTGTTGTAATGGATGTAAAAACAGGGGAAGTCTTGGCAATGGCAAGTTATCCAAATTATAATCCAGCAGACTTTGTAGGAGGCATAAGTACAGAAAATTGGAATAACTATACAAATAATCAAGCAAAACCATTAGTAGATAAAGCAATACAAAACTCATATTCTCCAGGTTCGACTTTTAAAATGATAACAGCAATTGCAGGATTAGAATCAGGAGCTATAAATTTAAATACAAGAATAAATGACACAGGTGTGTATAGAAAATATAGAGATTATCAACCAAAATGTTGGTATTATTCTGATTATGGAAGAGGACATGGTTGGCTAAATGTCTCACAAGCAATAGAAAGATCATGTAACTATTTCTTTTACGAGACAGCAGATAGAATGGGAATTGATACATTAGTAAAATATGCAAGATATTTCGGACTAGGAAATAAAACAGGAATAGAATTACCATCAGAAACATCTGGTGTAGTATCTAGTAAAGAATCAAAACAAAAATTACATCCAAATGAATCCACATGGGGGCCTGGAGATACATTGCAATCAGCAATAGGACAACTTGATAATGAATTTAGTCCACTACAAATGGCAAAATATATAAGCATGTTAGCAAACGGAGGACATCAAATAGATGTTAGTATAGTAAAAACAATTAGGAAATCAGACGGAACAGAAGCATCAAAACAAGAAATAAATTCATTTGTAAATCAAAAATTA
This sequence comes from uncultured Clostridia bacterium, assembly GCA_944386175.1. Taxonomy (GTDB): domain Bacteria; phylum Bacillota; class Clostridia; order TANB77; family CAG-508; genus CAG-269. The sequence goes on along the minus strand of CALXAB010000016.1, from coordinate 28,771 downwards.
GGAATAAATGAAGAGCAACAAGAAAATCTAAATATAAAACAAGAAAATCTAGATGCAGTATTAGCAGGTATGGAATCTGTTACACAAGATAGCTCTGGTACAGCATATGTTAGATTTAAGGACTTTAATATATCAGTAGGAGGAAAAACAGGTTCAGCAGAAGCACCAAATAATCAAGTACATGCATGGTTTGTAGGGTTTGCACCATTTGACAATCCAGAGATTGCAATAGTAGTTATGGTTGAAAATGGTGGTCATGGAAATTATACGGCAGAGGTTGTAAGAGACATAATGCAAGAATACTTTGGGATGAACACACAAAATGTAGAAGAAGATATGTCAGCAATTCCATACGTAGAAATCATGAACTAGGGAATTGAGAACACTTTTTCCAATTTGGGGACGCGGCCAAAATTGGAAAAAGACTGTCTTAATTCCCTAAAAGAAAGGATGTTAAAAATGAAAAATTGTGTAAGTATTAATTTAAAGAGGAATGAGATAATTATTAAATTAAATGAAGAAGCAGAGCAAATCGAGCTCATTTCAGCACTAAAAAGAAAATTACCAGACTTAAAAAAACTATACAAAGATGAAAAAACACCAATAAGAGTGGTAGGAAAAGTTTTAAAAAATAAAGAAATTGCACAAATTCAGGAACTAATAAAAAGCAAAATAGATGTAGACATAGATTTTGATATGCCAAAAAGTTTAGGGCTACACAGTATAAAAAAGACATTTGAAAAAAAGACAACAATATCTGAAACAACTTTTCATAGAGGATCATTACGTTCAGGACAAAAATTAGAATCAGAAGGTAGTTTAGTAATAATAGGAGATGTAAATTCAGGAGCAGAAGTAATGGCATCAGAAAACATTATTGTATTAGGAGCTTTAAGAGGATTAGCACATGCAGGAGCTAAAGGAAATAAGCAAGCCATTATCGCTGTTGGAATGCTAGATACGGTGCAAATTAGAATTGCAAATATAGTAAAAGAATTTGACAGAGAAGAAGAACCACTTTATAGACAAGCATATGTGAGTATAATTGATGACAAGATTGAAATAGAATAAAAATTTAACTTAATAGTAGCAAGATTAGAGAAATAAACAAAATGTCATCTTTAACTCCTTCATTATAAAGAAAAAATAATAAACCAAGTATAATAATATCATCTAAATATAATTTAATACCCATTACTTCTAGTAAAGGTTGTTCGATATCATTAAAACCAGAAAAATTAATATTTAAAGGGTTAAATGTATTATATCTAGATGATTTTTTTTTATATTCATTTCTATTATCTATATTCTCATTATTAACGTTATTTTTAAAATTTATATTATCAGTTACTTCATCATTTATTTTAGTATTATTAGAATCATTGCTTTGTCCAAAATAATTACTATTATTAGAATAATTGTTATTCGTATTAAAATAGTAAGGATTGTGGTTATAATATCTATAATTATATGGAAATCTAAAAAAAGGAAAGCTAATCATTTGAATTATTCTCCTTAGGTTTATTTTCTGAGTTAAATAGTTCAGCTATTTTAGCTACATTCATAAGATTGGCATATTGGTCTAATTTACTTTTTCTTTCTTCACGTAGATAAGGTTTTAATGAATTTAAAAGATTAGTTCTGGGGTCATTTGAAGTATTCATTTTATCCATTATTGACTTCATTTTCATAACAGTATTCATATCTATTTTTGAAAAATCAAAATTATTATTAGTAGTAGAAGAGTCAAAGTTATTATTACTATTAGAAGTATCAGAATTATTATTTGCATTAAAAATATCATTGTTATTAGAATTATTAGAATTGTTATTATTTTCGTTATTAGAATTAGAAGACATCATTTTAGAAAAATTTTGAAGCATTTCAGGTGGAATTTGTGAAATAACATTAGAAAGATCACCTTTATTCATCATATCTTTTAATTTATTAATAGAATTTTCATCAATATTAAAATTATCCAAAAATATCACCTCTAAAAATATATATTCAAAATTTTTAAAACTATGTAATATAATATGCTGTATAATATTTTTTGTTACGGTTTCATGCTATATAGGGCATAATATATCAATAAATATAGTATTTTGAATGTGATAGGAATAATTTTAGAAATTCTTTATTAATTTTTTGGGTAATGTTCACGTCGAGCGAAGCGAGGACTAAGTGAAAGGGGACCAAAAAATTAATTTAGAATTTCTTAAATTATGTATTGAACCGAAAAATACTATATTTATTGATATATTATGCCCTATATAGAGTGGATCGCAACAATAAAAATTTAACATAAATGGTTAATTTGTAAAAAACCATTGAAAAATCAGGAAAAAAGCGGTATAATATAAGTGAATGCTTTTACATAAATAATAGACATTACAAATTTTACAAAAATGTCATAAAAATGTAATATAAATCACATTTATGTCTAAAAATGTAAATCCGTAAAACCACATAAAGTAATTGAAAAATGTACTATTATTAATGATTGATTTTTTACTAAAAAATTTATATTATATAAAGGAAATATTAATTTTAAGTGTTTTTTAAAGGAGGAATAAAAATGAAAAACAAACTTCTAAAAGTTAGTATTATTATGGTGTTAATATTGACAATGACAATGGCCAATTTTATTTTTGTTGGTTCAAGTTTTATAAGTTATGCCAAAGATATATTAGCTACAAATCATGCTAACATAGAATTTAATACATATTTTAAAGATAAAGAAGGAAAAAACACAAATTCCTTGGAAATTACATCAGAAGAACAAGAACAAATACTATACCTAAATGTAAATGTTAAAAAAGATGGATACTTTAATGGAAAAGTAGAAATTGCAAATAATAACTTTACAATTGTTGGTACAGAAAATCAATATGTAAATAGAATCGAAGGAAATACAATATATTTAAATCAATTAAATTCAGGAACAAATGCAGAAATTGATATAAAAATAAAGCCTGTAACAGAAAACCAAATAGATACAGGTTTATTAGACATGAATAGTGAAGTAACATTAACTGGAGAATATAAAGACAGTACAGAAAAAAATATAACTATAGACTCAACAAGAAATGTAAACTTAAAATTAATAGAAGCAAATACACCAGATAATGTAGAAAATAGTATAGATATAATAACAAATAAAGTAATGAAAATAAATGGAGAAGAAAAAAGAATAATTCAATTTTCATTAAATTTGGGATTAAAAGAAAATAATTATCCAATAAAAAACATAAATTCAAAAATTAATATTCCAGAAATAAGTGGACAACAACCAGAAGTTGTACAAGTTGTTAATTTAAACAATATGACATCATATGGATATAAAAATGAAAATGGATATGTAGAATTTCAATTTTCAAATGAATTAACACAAGAAAATAAAATTACTTGGAAAAAATCTGGAAATGAAAATATTATATTAACATATATATATGAAAAAGATGCAAATTTAGATAATATAGAAATCACAGCACAAGAAAAAATAACTTTATATAATGATAAAGAAATACAAGCAAATGATACAAAAATAGAATTAAATAATGAAGAAAAGGATACAACAATAGCAGTAGAAACAGTAAATAGTGAACAACAAATATTTAAAGGAAAACTATATTCAGGAATAGATAGAAGTTATAATTCTACAACAAAATTAGAAGTGAATTTAGCCAATACAGCAGAATATATAAGTATAAAAGAACAAAATAATTTTGTGGCAAATGAAGATACATTATTAGATGCAAATATTATATACACAAAAACATCTTTTAGTAAGCAAAATTTTGATGAAATTTTTGGAGCAAATGGATTTATAGAAATAATAAATCAAGATGGACAAGTAATAGGAAGAGCAGATTCAACTTCAGTACCTGACGAAAACGGAGACATTAATATAGAATATACAAATATAGAAGCTAGAAATATAGAAATAAGAACATCAGCACCTATAAAAGAAGGTACAATTAATTTTAATAACCAAAAAACGATAAAACAAAATGATATAAATATAGTTAAAAATATAAATAAAATACAAACAACAGCAATAGCAAGCTATAATATAAATGTAACAGATACAAAAAAATATGTAACAGGAATGCAAACAGAAACTAAATCAGAAATAGTTTTAAATGAAGCAAAAACAACTGCAAGATTAGAAGTTAATAAAGATACATTATCAACAGTAGTAGAAAATAACGTTGAAATGAGAGCTATATTAAATACAAACAGTGAAGAATACAATTTATATGAAAATCCAACAATAAATATAACATTACCTGAAGAGATTGAAGGAATAGAAATAAATAGTATAGATTTAGTTTATGAAAATGAATTAAAGATACAAAATTATGCCGTAAATGGAAGAATTTTAACAATAACATTAGCAGGAAAACAAACACAATATAAAGAACAATCAATTGAAGGTGCAACAATAATAATAAACGCTAATATAAAAGTAAACAAAAAATCACCAACATCAATAAAACCAATAACAATGGAATATATAAATGGTCAAGAAGTAGGAACAAGTTCAAAAGATATACAAATAGTAGCACCTACAGATGTAACAGCAATTAATAGTATCAAAAATTTAGGAATAGAAACAGTAGGACAAGAAGAAAAGCAAACAGTTTCAATGGCAAAAGGACAAGAAGCAAAAAGACTAGAAGTACAATTAGAGATAATAAATAACAATCAAGAACCAATAAATAATATGAAAGTATTGGGAACCTTCCCTACTGATAGTGAAACAAATAATTTAGGTGTAAAACTTGCAAGTACAATAAATATGGAAAATGCAACAATTTATTATACAGAAAATGAAAATGCAACAAATGATTTACAAAATTCTGAAAACGGGTGGAAACAAAATGCAACAAAAAACAGTAAAAAATATTTGGTACAATATGATAGCCTAGGAGCTGGAGAAAGTATTATAGGTACATATGATATAGAAATACCAGAAAATCTTGAATATAATCAAAAAGCATCAGAAGGATATAATGTAAGCTATACAAATAGTGTAACAAATGTAGCAAATACAATTGAATCAACAGATATAGAAATGGATACAGGAGTAGGACCAAAAATAGAAACAGCATTAAGTGCAACAGTTGGAGATAAAAATATAACTTCAGATACAAAAGTAAAGAATGGTGAAGTTATAAAATACCATGTAGAGATTTCTAATACAGGTTCAGAAGAAGTAGAAAATGTAGTAGTAACAGGGCAAGTTCCAGAAGGTACAACATTAGTAGAACCAGTAGAAAATTATGAATATACAGGTTCATCATATTATAAAGAAGTAGAAACAGATAAATTCGAAAAAACAATAGAAAAAATTGCAGTAGGAGAAAAAGCAATTGTAGAATATGAAGTAAGAGTAAATTCAAAAACATATGAAAACACTACACTTACAAATACTATAGAAACTAAATATGGTGAGGCAGTAAATGAATCTAATGAAATAAAAACAACAACAGAAAATGCAAATCTAAGAGTAAGTGTAAAGAAAGTTACAGATAGAAATATTAATATATATGGAAATGGAGCTGTGGAATATTTTGCTATAATAGAAAATATTTCAGATACTAAACAAGATAATGTAAAAGTTGAAACAAATATTTCAGAAAATTTAGAAATAGAAAAATTAACTTTATATACGGGAATGCAAAGTCAAGAAGTATCAGGAAATGAAATATTTACTGAAGCTAGTGAAGAAATTGTAAATCCAGATAACGAAAGTAGTAAAGAAGATATTAACAAAGATGTGCAATCTGAAGTAATACAATATGATAAAGAAGTAGATATCGGATCTTTAGAAGTTGGGGAAGTAAAAGTATTGTCATACAGTACACTTGTAAATACATCTGATAATAATAAATCTAAATTTTATACAATAGCTAAAGATAGTACTAAAGAATATACTTCTAATGTGTGGACAGACGAAATAAGTAACTATGATATTTCAATGACAATGGTATCGAATACAGATAGTAAATACGTAAAAGCAGGAGATATAATAGAATATACAATAGTAGTAAATAACAATTCAGAAAGTAGAGCAGAAAATGTAATTTTAAAAGATACTATCCCAGAGGAATTAACAATAACTAATATAACAGTTGATGGACAAAAAGTTGAAGGTATAGAAACAAATCAAGTAGAAATAAGATTAAACATAATGGAAAAAGGTAGTTGTGAAATAAAAATAGAAACGATGGTAAATGAAGCAGATGATAGAGAAGAAGCAGAAACTATTTCTAACAAAGCTGTTATAGAATTTGCAGGACAAAAAATGGCAGAGACTGATACTATAAACCATATAATCGAGCCTACAAAAGTTAATGATGGTGACAATACAGATAATGGAGATAATAACTCAGGAAATGGAGATATTGCAGAAGGAACAAAAATGATAAGTGGTTTAGCTTGGCATGATGAAAATGCAAATGGTATAAAAGATGAAAATGAAAAAACTCTAGATAATGTAAAAGTTAAATTGTTAAATACAAAAACTAATAATTTAGTAAAAGATACATCAGGAAACATATTAGAAACAACAACAAATAGTCAAGGTATGTATGTATTAGATAATATAGTAAATGGACAATATATAGTTATTTTTGAATATAATACAACACAATACACAGTTACTAAATATAAAGTACAAGGTGTAGATGAAAGCAAAAATTCAGATGCAATGTTAACAGACTTAAATATAGAAAATAATACTCAAAAAGTAACAGGTACAGATATAATATCAATTGAAGACAATAATATTTCAGATATTAATATAGGATTAATAGAACTAAAAACATTTGATTTAAAACTAGAAAAATTTGTAAGTAAAATTATATTACAAAATTCAGCAGGAACAACAGTAAGAGAATTTAATAATGAAAAATTAGCAAAAGTTGAAATAGATGCAAAACAATTAGCAGGAACAACAGTTATAATAGAATATAAAATAAATGTTACAAATGCTGGAGAGATAGACGGATATGCTAGAAAAGTAGCAGATTATATGCCAAATGACCTTCAATTTAGTTCAGAATTAAATAAAGATTGGTATCAACAAGGTGGAGTATTATATAATTCAAGTATAGCAAATGATAAGATAGCAGCAGGGGAAACAAAAACATTAACTCTAACACTAACAAAAACAATGAACGAAAACAATACAGGACTGGTAAATAATACAGCGGAGATAGCAGAAGCATATAACGAATTAGGATTAGCAGATATAAATTCAACACCAGCAAACAAAGTGCAAGGTGAAAATGACATGGATTATGCAGATGTAATTTTAAGTATTAGAACAGGTGGAATTGTTTATGCAGGAATAGCTATTATAGTAATTGTAATATTAGCAATTGTAGTACTTGTAATTGTTAGAAAAAAGAATAATATAAATATAGATGAAATATAAGAAGGGAAAGGAGGTATAAAATTTATGAAGAACATTAAAAACAAAATTATATTAGGAATAAGTTTAATATTTGCAATGCTATGTATAGCTAATATATCAAGCGCAGCATCATATACTAATTATAAAGTCGGAGATATATTGTACAAATCATATTATGATTATATATATGATAGTAATTTATTTTGTTTGCAACATGGTCAAGCATTGCCAGGGTGGAAAGTAACATATAGAGTAGATTCAATAGTAACGATAGAAGGTTTAAAATCTACTAATGAAGCAAATAAAACCGAAGTTACAGCATGGGAGAATGGAGTACTTGCATATATATTATCAAAAGATAATGGAACAGAAGCAAGTGGAAGAGATAAGCAATATGGTCCTGTAGCAAATGCAATTTGGAGTTATATACCAGAATGGGGACAAAATGTAGGAAGGAAGCATGGAATAGATAAATCATTTATGACAGGAAATGCAGGGCAATCACAATATGATTATCTTATAACTGAAGCTAAAAATTATGCAACAAATCTTAAAGAAGAGCAAAGTTTTAAAGATATTACAGATAAAAATAAGATAAAAGCTAATTCAGTTACTCGAAATGGAAAATCATATATAAAAGTAGGACCATTTAAATGGACATTTACAGGAACATTAAATAATATTTCTGTATATGATCAGGATGGAAAAGCAATAAGTAATGTATTGTATAATAGATATCAAGGTAAAGATTTAGTGGAAACTAAGGTAAGTGATATAAAATCCGGAAAACCATTTTATGTGTTAATACCTACAGATAAAGGAGTAAGAGAAATTACTAGTATATCAGGAACTTGTAAGTATGAGGTGAAATGTGCAAAATTATGGTTTTTAGAAAGTTTAAGTGGAGCGAGTTTCCAAAACTTAATTGGAAGAGAACCATATACAAAAAATGATACTATTAAAGAAAAATTCAATTATAAAATTCCTTTATCAGGAGATTTAAAAGTAATAAAAATAGTAAATAATTCAGAAATAAAATTATCAGGAGTTGGATTTATAATACAAAATAAAGATACAGGTAAATATGTAAGACAAAATTCAGATAAAACAATATCTTATGTTGATAAGAGTAAAGCTACAGAATTTATAACAGATAAAAATGGACAATTCAAAGTAGAAAATTTATTAGTAGGTACATATGTAGCATATGAAACGAAAAATCCTAATTATGGATATGAAATAGTATCAGAAGGAGTAGAAGGTACAGTTGTAGTTGATAAAACTTCAGAACTAAAAATACCAAATAAACAAAAATACATAAAACTTTCAGGATATGTATGGTTAGATAAACAATCAGAAAAACAATCAATAAGAAATGATTTATATAATGATGGAGAATTTGACTATGGAGATAAACTATTAAATGGAATCCCAGTAAGATTGAAAGATAAATCAGGAAACGTGATAAAAGAAACAACTACAGCAAATAGAGGAGCATATCAATTTGTAGATGTATTAGTAGAAGACTTAGGAAATTATTACATTGAATTCGAATATGATGGATTAACATTTACAAATGTTATATCATATATAGATAAAGATAATGGTTCAAAAGCAGCAGAAAATGAGAATACAAGAAGAACATTTAATAATAACTTTAGTATTATTGAAGGTACAGGAGAAAATACAGGTATAACAAAAGATTCAAATGGAAACAAAGTACATGATTTAACATATACGAAAGACGAAAATGAATATAAAACAAGATTCGAAAATGTAACATTTGAAGATGAAAATGCTGAAGTATTGACACTAAAAGATAAAGGTAAATTTCCAATTACAGCTCTAACATCAGAGACAGGATATAATATTTTAGACCATTATGTAGTTGGACAAGAAGAAATTAAAAATATAAACTTGGGATTGTATGAAAGAGAACAACCAGATTTAACATTAGTAAAAGATTTAGATAATGTAAGTCTTTCAATAAATGGGTATGGACATACATATAATTACGGAACAAAAACAATTACAGCACAAAATGAAGAAAAAGATTTATTTAATGTAGGTGTTAAATTCGGAAACAAATATTCTGATATGACATATACAAGACCAATATATGAATCAGATTACACATTTGAAGACCAAGATACAAGTCGAGAATTAAAAGTAAAATTAACATATAAAATAATGTTAAAAAATCAAGCTACAAACCTTGTATCACAGGTAAATTCAATAGTAGATTATTTTGATAGTAGATATGAAATAGCAGAAAATGGAGTAGGTACAGGAATAGAAAATGGAAAAATTACAGGAAACCTAAACTATACTAAAGACACAACATATAACAATTCAAAATACACAAAAATAATAATAGAAACAAATTCTAAGATAGAAGCACAAAAACAAAATGCAATATATATACAATTTGAGCTATCAAGAGAAGCAGTTAAAGCTATAATAGACGAACTAGGAACTCCTGAGGGACAAAACAATTTACTAGAAAATGTAGTAGAAATAAACTCATATTCAGTATTTGATAAAGAAGGAAATGTATATGCAGGTATAGATGTAGATTCTAACCCGGGAAATGCAGATCCAGAAAATACAAAAACATTTGAAGATGACACAGATAGAGCTCCAGCATTAAGGCTAGCAGTAGCAGATGCAAGGGAAATGCAAGGTAAAGTATTCTTAGATGAAACTACAAATGAATTAAAAGTTGGAGAAGAAAGAAAAGGCGATGGTCAATATAATGAAGGAGAACCTGGAATATCAGGAGTTAAAATTACATTAAAAGAAAATACAGGAACAGGTAAAGTATATGATGCAACTACAGATGAAAATGGAGACTTCTTAATAGAAGGATTTATACCAGGTGATTATACATTGACATATACATGGGGAGACGAAACATATACAGTACAAAACTATAAAGGAACAATATATGATAAAGACAGATATAATAAAAATATAGAAAATGACACATGGTATAAATCAGAAGAAAATGGTCCAAGATATACAGATGCAATAGATGATTATGCTCAAAGAGAGGCAATTGACAATGAACTAAAAACAATAACTCATTCTACAACACCAACAATAACAACTATGGATTCTACAACACCAACAATGGGAATAACAGTAGAAGATACAGAGATGAATGTAACGACTTCACCAGATGATGAACTTAAATATGAAATTAAAAATATAGACTTTGGTATTGTAGAAAGACCAAGACAAGAAGTAGAATTAATCAAGAGAGTAAATAAATTAAAAGTAACATTACCAAATGGTCAAGTACTTGTGGATGTAGAATTAGATGATAATGGAAATATAACTAAAGGATCTCCATATGTTACGGCACAAGGACCTCTTGAGGGAATGAATCCACCTAATGGAACTGTAAAAGTAGAAATGGACAAAGAATTAATACAAGGTTCTACATTAGAAGTGGAATATAAAATTACAGCAAAAAATAATAGTGAATTAGACTATATAAGTGAAGAATACTATAAATTTGGAACAGATAAAGATCCAAATAAACTAGTAACAATTACACCAACAGCTATTATAGACTATTTAGATAAAGATTGGGAATTTGAAGCTTCTAAGAATGAAGAAGATGGATGGAAAATAAAAACACAAGAAGAAATGGAACAATCACAATTATTAGTTACAGAAGTATATAATAATGAAACTGTAAAAGGAAGTATAATATTATATACAGAAAAACTAGCAGAACAAAAATTAAAACCTACAGAAAGTGCATATGCAAACTTAAAAGTTTCTAAAGTATTATCTGTAGCAGATGAAATAGATTTAAATAACTATACTGAAATAATTAAAATAGACAAAACTGGAGGCGGAGACATAATATCATCAACACCAGGTAATTATTTACCAGGAGAAAACGACGAATTGGATGATGACTTAGCTCAATCAGTAACAGTAACTCCACCAACAGGACAAAATAGAAATCATATTATAATAATTGCTATAGTTGCAACAGCATTGACTATTGTAGTTGTGGGAATAGTAATCATAAAGAAAAAAGCTTTAAATAAATAAAATAAAAAATAAAACTGTTGATTATCATAATTAGCAGTTTTATTTTGTCCTACGGTTTTTTAACTTACAATAACTGATTATTTTTTATAAAAAAGGCTAAAAAATATAATATAAAATGTAATCATAATGTAATAAAAATATAAAGAGAATGTAAAAATTGGCTAAAAATGATATCCGTAATTAGGCATAAGTTCTTACTAAAAAGTACCATTGATAAATAAGCATAAATAAATTAGTATAAATATAATAAATTAGAGGAGGAAACGATATGAAGCAGAGGATATTAAAGACAATAGTTAGTATTGTTTTAATGTTGGTAATGATAGGGATTAACTTTTTTGAAATAGGTAGAGGATTATCTATTGCCATATATGAAAATTTAGAAAGTCAAGAATACAAAATAGGCAATACAAATATTGAATTTAATGTCTATTTTAAAGAAGGAGAGAATAATGCACATAGTAAAACTATGTCTATTTTAAATGGAGATAACTTATATATAAATTTAAATATAAATAATGCAGGAGCGTTAAATAATGGAAAAATAGTAATAAATAATCCTAATTTTACTATTGAAAAAGATAAGATAGACAGTAAATATGTGAAATCAGTAGGAGAAAATGAAATATATTTAAATCAAATAATATATGGAAATCAAGTAGAATTAGAGATACCAATAAAATTTGAAAAAAAGGATGAAATAGAAGCAGATTATTTTGATAGAGAAACCTTAATAACACTAGAAGGAGATTATCAAAATGATGAACAAGTACAACAAATAAAAGGAGAATTAAAAATAGCGGCATTATGGAGTGAAGATGTAGAAACTAATTTGTCTCAAGACATAGATAAATATTTGGTAATGGGTGATGGAAAAATATTATTGCAACAAAAAATAGATGTAGAAGTTGTAAATAATGTATTACCAATAAAACAAGAGAATTTAACTGTAAAAGTTCCTAACAAAGAAAATGGAATGCAAATAGTAGGAATATTAAATAATGGAAAGAAAATGAATGAGAATGATTATACATATGATGAAACTAATGGAGAAATAGTTATACACAAAAATATTAATGTGAATTCAGAAAGTAATATATCATGGGGAACTGGAAAAGACGAGTATAAAATAATATATAACTATGATAATACTTTAGAAAGCAATACATTCTACTTGGATACTAAATTAGAATTGGAAGTATATACTAAAGAACTAATACAAAAACAAGATACTAAAGATGTGCAAGCAAATCAATTAGGAGAAATAATAACAGTAGAAAAAACTATGACAAATAATAAATATAAAGGATATTTATATGCTAATATTGGAAATGAAACAGAGTATAAAGAGAATGTAAATTTAGAGATCTCAGATATAAATAATATATCAAATATAGAAATAGATACAGATGTTAATAATTTTATGGATTTAAATAATGATGAATTTTCAACTAATAATAGTGTATATCATAAAATGATAAAATTAAATAAATCAGAAATGCTAGGAATACTAGGACAAGAGGGGAATATTTCTGTATTAGATGATCAAAATAATACTATTTTAAATATAGATAAAAATGTAGAAGAAGATGAAAATGGTGATATAGCTTTACAAATAGAAAATATAGAAAATATTAAAATTATATTAAGCAAACCTGTAACTCAAGGTAATATGCAAATTGTATTAATAAAGGCGATAAAATCTGAAACTCAATATTCAAAAGAATTTTTTAAAAGTGTAAATAAATTAAAAAGTGTTACTAAAGTAAATTCAAATACATATACCTCGTATATGTATTTGTTAGATACAGTTTCAGAAGCAAAAATTGAATTGAATAATACAAATTTTTCTACATTACAAGAAAATGAAAATGTTCAAATAATTGCAACTCTAATGTCAAATAGTAATAAGTATGATTTATATAAAAATCCATATATAGAAATAGCACTTCCAGAAGAAGTAGAAAAAATAGATGTAAAATCTATTCAAAAAATGTATGCTGATGAAATGAACGTAGAAAGTGTACAATATAATAAAAACGAAAAGAAAATAGAAATAAAATTAAGTGGAGAGCAAAAAGAATTTAAAAATGATGTAAATCAAGGTATACAAATTATTATAAATGCAAATATAACTATTAATAAATTGACACCAACAAAAAAATCGGCTGTCGTATTAAAATATACAAATGAGAATAGAAATAATGAAGAAAATTTGACAAGTGCAGAGGTAAATATTAATTCTAAATATGGAGTATTAATGTATAGCAAAATGTCTGGATATAGTGGTGAAAATTCTCAAATAGAAACACTTTTTCAAAAAACTATTACAGGTGAAATAGATACAAATTCAGCGAAAAGAGAAGTTGATGTTAGTACATCAGTAATAAATAATTATAGTGAAAATATAAAGAATTTATCAATAGTTGGTAAAATTGATACTACAAATGAAAATAGTGAATTTAAATCTTCAATAAATGCACAATTATTAAATCAAATAGAAACTAATTATGAAGATGCTAGTATTTTATATGCAACTGAGAATACAGAAGTAAATAGTGATAAATGGTATGATAAAGTAGATAATATTTCAGATGTTAAAATGTTTAAAATAATATTGCCAGAGTTAAAACCTGGTGAAGTTATAAGTATTAATTATAAAATAGAAATACCAGAAAATCTACAAAAAGAAGATACTTATTATCAAATAACTAAATTAGCCTATGAATATAAAGAACAAAAAGCTGAAGACCATTCAGTATTTAAATTAAAAGGAAAAGAGAATAGCAATATGCTTTTAAGCGTAAATGAAAGCATAGATGGATTAGATTTAAAAGTGCAAACTTTGTCAGCAGGAGAAGAAATAGAAAATAGTGATGAGATTTTTGAAGGACAAACAGTAAAACATAAAATAATTATTACAAATAACACAGGTAAAGATTTAAATAAATTTTCATTGACAGGAACACAAAAAGATATAGATGGAAATAATAATGTAACATTTTTTAATATGAAAGAAGAAGAAGCTAAAGATGCAGTTACTGGATTACCTATCATGGTGACTAATTATAAAGAAGATACAGATATATTAAAGAAAACATATGAAAAAGATTTACTAAAAAATGGTGAAACTGTTGAATATGAATATGAATTTACAATAAATCAAATAAAAACAAAAGATGAAGTAACAATAGGTATGTTAGATGTTAAATCTGATGAGGTTAATTTTTCAAAAGAAATAATGAGAAATAAAATTAAAGAAGCGGACTTAAAATTAATAACTTTATATGCAAAAAATGAAGAAGTACCATTTAGCATAGGGTATGAAAATTCATTTGTGTATAAGGTAAGTAATACTTCTGAAAGAAAATTAAACGATATAATTTTAAATATACCTTTATCAGATGGAGTAAGTTTAAATGAAGAATATAGAGAAGATACAGAAAAATACACTTACGAGGAAGTTTCAAATGATAATATAAAAATAAAAATAAAAGATTTAGATATAGGCGAAACTATAGATATTTTCTTAGATTTATATATAAATAAAGTTGATACTAATGGACAAATGAAAATATATGATTTTTCATGTAATGCTGAATTAGACGAAAATAAATATTATTCTAATATAATTACAAAATCAGATAGTAATATCATTCCAAATATAGAAATAATACAACAAGGAAGTATAAAAGATGAATATATTAAGGAAGGAAATAACTTACAATTTATAGCCAATATAAAGAATAATTCTAATATAGATGCAGAATTATTGGTAGAAGATAATATATTATCAATATTAGATGTAAAAGATGCATATTTTGAACAAAATGGTGAAAAAGTTGCTAATGCAGATTATCAAAAAGACAGTGAAGATGGAGAAACATATTTAGGTGCAAAATATACATTAAAAGCAAATGAAGAAGTTAATTTAATAATTGATACAGTAGTTGGTGAAAATACTAGTCAATTAGGAAAACTAGAAAATACTATATCAGTAATAAGTGGAGATAGATATGTAGAATCAAATGTTGTAAGTTATAAGATAGAAGGCGGATATATTCAAACAGATTCTGAAAGAGCTATAAGTGGAAAGGCATGGCTTGATAGTAATAAAAACGGAATAAGAGATGAGAGTGAAGCAATTAGTGGAATTGAAGTTATTCTTTTTGATGCAAGTACAGGTCAAGTAATTCTAGATGGAAATGGAAATATGATACAAACAATAACTAATAATGCAGGAGAGTATAAATTTGAAAATTTAGATCCAGGTTCATATATGGTAGGATTTAAATATGATACAAGTAAATATACTGTAACTCAATATCAAGTTGAAAATGCTGATTCATCTTTAAACTCAGATGTTATTTCTAAAAATGTAAGTATTAATAGTGTACAACAAGAAATAGCTATTACAAATGAGATATTATTAAATAATACTGATAGAGAAAATATAGATGCAGGATTTTATGAAAAGAGTATATTTGATTTATCATTAAATAAAACAGTAAGTAGAATAACAATTCAAAATAGAAATTCGAAAACTGTAACAGAATACAATAATGCAAATTTAGCTAAAATAGAATTAAAAGCTAAAGAATTGGCAGGAACTGTAGTTACAATAGAATATATGATTAAAGTAACTAATGAAGGCGAAATACCAGGTCAAGTAAATGAAATTATAGACTATATGCCAAAGGATTTAGAATTTAATCAAAATAATAATAATGGATGGTATTTATCATCAGATGCTATATTACACAATAATTCATTAGCTAATACACAAATAAATCCAGGTGAGACTCAAACAATAAATTTAGTTTTAACAAAAACAATGAATAATGATAATTTAGGAAATGTAATCAATAAGGCAGAGATACAAAATGCTAGTAATAATTTAAACATAAATGATATAGATTCTATTCCAGGGAATAATGTTGATGGAGAAGATGATATGGGACAAGCAGAAGTAATAATCTCATTAAGTACAGGTAAAGTAGTTTTAGCAATAGGAACAGTAATATTTGTTATATTATTGACTATAGCGATTATAATATGTAGAAAAAAGAAGAAGGAGGTTTAAAATGAAAACTTTATTAAAATTTGTAATTAGTGTAGTTTTTTTGATAATTGTTTTTTTGCTTATTATAGCTAAACCTTCTTTAGCAGCAGCTATTACTCAAGATGAATTAGATGCAGCAAATAAAGATAAGACTCTTCCAAAAACTATAACAGATTTATATAATTGGGCTCAAAACGATCCAGAAAAATTTTTTGGAATAAATATGAAAAATTTGTTAATAAAATGTGGGACAGGATCAAATAACACACTTACAGGTGATGTTGACGAAACTACTATGTATATGTGGAATTGTATCAATAGGCATGCTAATAATGGAAGTGGAAATCAAGATATATTTGAGGTAAAGAATGTTATAGATATATATCCTGATAGAACTGCTACAATAGGAGCATATAGAAGAACTATTCATGACTTATCTTATTCTTCTGGGGATGATACAACTAAAAAAGCAATATATAGATTAGAAACTATGGCATATTTTGCAAAAAATTATAATAAACAATTTTCAATTAGTGGTATGACTACTGTCGGATCAGATATATTAGTATTATACTATTGGAACAATAATACTAAAAGTTTACTAGATGACAGAAGAGGTGCAGAGAAATTTAGTGTTTGGTATCCAGCTACTGATCAAGACGGTTATACATCAGCTACAGGAGACGATTTTTGGGTTGCAGCTAATGCAAAAGCAAGAGAAGGAACCTCAGATAATAAAAAAGTTCGTATAATAATTTTAAGGTGTCAATATGGTCAGGATAGAATAATATTTTCAAGTATGGAAGCGGAAGAAAGAGGAAACTTGAAAATAGTAAAAAAAGATGCAGATAGTGGTAAAAAATTACAGGGTGTAGGATTTATTTTACAATATAAAAATGGTAAATATGTACAAGTAAACTCAAAAACTGGTGAAATAAATTATGTTACATCAAAAGGAGATGCAACAGAATATTATACAAATAAGAATGGAGAAATTAACATTAAAGGTCTTTTGACAGGAGAATATAAAATTATTGAGACTAAAAATCCTAGTTCATATTATGAACAGGTTTCGAATACTTTAAAAGCAAAAGTTACGGTAAAAAAAGATGTAACAGTAAATGTAGAACTTAAAAATAAAAGAAAATATGTGGATCTTACTGGATTTGTATGGGAAGACAGAGGAGACGGAAAACAATATATTAGAAATGATATATATGATGAAAATTCACTAGATAAGAGAGTACAGAATGTAAAAGTAAATTTAATAGATTCTACAACAAATAAAATAATTAATAGTGTTCAAACAAATAAAAATGGAACATATAAATTTACTAAAGTAAATATAGATAAATTGAAAGATTATTATATAGAATTCGAATATAATGGATTGAGTTATTCAAATGTAAAAAGTGCAGTAGAAACTTTGCATGCATCAAAAGCAGAAGAAGGATCTAATAGGACAACATTTAATGAAAAATATTTAAAAATAGAAAAACAAGGAGCAATAGCTAAAAATGGAAGTGTAGCAACTTTAGAATATGATTCTGCAAATTATCAAAGTGCCTTAATTTATGGAAACGATACAGATTTAAAATATGGTTATACTGGTGCTAAATATCCAATATCTGGCGTTTATAATAAATATTTAATAACTTCATCAACAGCAAATGCATATGGTGGTAATTTAGACCTAATAAAAATTGGAGGAAAAAATGTAATAGATTATATTAGGGATAATAATAAAGAAGTTGTAGAAGATATAAATTTAGGACTATATGAAAGAGAACAACCTGATGTAGCATTGGTGAAAGATTTACAAAATATAAAATTAGAATTTGTTGGAGTAGGAAGTGTTTATAAATATGGACAAAAACTAGATAGTATAAATAAAGACGAACAAAGTGCAAAAGATACAGATACATATCAAAATGATTATAGGATAGGAGTAAAATTCAAAGAAAAATATTCTGACATGTCATATACAAGACCAATATATGAATCAGATTACAATTATGAAGCACCAAATGAAGATGATAATTTAAAAGCAAAATTGACATATAAAATATCTTTGAAAAATCAGTCAACAAATCTTACATCAAAAATTAATTCAATAGTTGATTATTTTGATAATAATTATACTATGTTAGGCTATGGTACAGATATTGATCAAGAAGGTAATATTATAAATATGCAAACTCAACAAGCAGAAGCATATGATGATAATTATCAAAAAGCAATAATTTCATTAGATTATGAGATTGCTGCACAACAAGAAAGATATATATATATTCAATTTGAATTAAATAATGAAGCTATAAAAAAGGTAGTAAATGATGGAGAAAACTTAGAAAATATAGCAGAAATAACATCATATTCAACATTTAAAGAAGGAGAAATATATGCGGGAATAGATATTGATTCAAGGCCAGAAAGTGCAGTGCCAAGTGATACGACAACTTTTGAAGATGACACAGATAGAGCACCAGGAATTAAATTAGTTCTACAAGATAATAGGATGGCTTCAGGAAAAGTTTTTGAAGATAGTACAGAAGAAACATTAAAAACTGGAGAAGAAAGGCAAGGAAATGGAAGATTAGATGATAATGAATCAGGAATAAAAGATGTTGAAGTTATATTAAAAGATGAAAATGGAAATATAGCAAAGGTATATGATAACAGTAGTAAACAGTGGGTAGAAGCTAGGACAAAAACAAATGAAAATGGTGAATATTTTATAGATGGATTTATACCAGGAAGATATACAGTAGAATTTATGTGGGGAGATGAAAACTATAAAGTACAAAATTATAAAAGTACAGTAGTTGATAAAGATTCATACGAAGCTAAAGGAACAAATGAAGAATGGTATAAAGACGAATTTAAGCAAAATTATCAAGGTGTTGAATGGGAAAATGGAAAAGAAGTAAGAGTATCAGATGCAGTTGATAATTATGAACTAAGAGAACAAATAGATGCACAAACTCAAGTAATTACCTATGAAACACATAAACAAATAACTGATTCGTATAGTGAAGAAGAGGCTAAAGAAGATATTGGCATTATAACAAAAATGACTTCATCTACACCTATATTTAAAGTAAACTTTGAGTATACTTCTAGTGAAACAGATATGGATCAATATGAAAAAGATGAAAATGGATTAATAAAAATTGAAAATGGATATGCTGTTAAAAAAGAAGAATACAAAAACCATATGAAAAATATAGATTTTGGTATTGTTAAAAGAGCAAAACAAATATTAAAACTTGATAAAAGATTAAAAAGTGTAAAAATGAATTTAAGCAATGGTTTAGCTTTAGTAGATGCCAGTATAAATGAAGATGGAACAATAGAGGATAATCCAAAATACATAACATATATAAAAGAATCAGCTAATGAACCACAATTAAAAATAGAGATGGATAATGAATTAGCCAAGGGATCAAAACTTAAAGCTACTTATGAATTAAAAGTTACAAATATATCAGAACTAGATTATGAATCTAAAGACTATTATTTGTATGGAAAAGGATATGAAGATAAAAATAATGAAACAAAATTGACACCTAGTATGCTTATAGATTATTTAGATAATAATATGTTGTTAGAAGAAAATGAAAGATGGGTTATTAAAGATAATAATGAAAAAAGTAATTTAATAACAGATGGATTATTATCTAATGAAGTGGAAGATACATTAAATAATACAAATACGGTAATAACAACAGAAACATTAAATCAAAATGATCTAACTTCAGGAAGATATGCAAGTATTGAGGTAAGTGCAACTCGAGTAATATCATCAATTGGTGATGAAGACATGAGAGAAAATAATGCAGAGATTATAAAAGTAGAAAAGAATTGGGGAGCAGGATTAGAAACTATTCCAGGTAATTATGTTCCAGGAGATAGTACAACTTATGAAGAAGATGATGATAGAGCAGAAGGGTTAAATATAGTGCCAGCTACAGGATTAACAGTAAATTACATAGCATATATAATACTTACAGTAAGCTCACTAGGCATACTTCTAACAGGAATAGTTATCATTAAGAAATATGTATTAAAATAAAAAAATTACCATTTTGGGGACGTGTCCCAAAATGGTAATTTTTTGCTAAACATATTTCAAAAGAAATTAATAAGAAATTCCTAAAATTATTTCAATCAAATTCAAAATACTGTATTTATTAATGTATTATTTTTTAAGTGGCTGAAAAAAGAAACCTTAATTATAATAATTTATTTTAAACTTTTTTCTTACTATTGCAAAATTCAACAAATTATAATAAAATAAAAACTACAAAATGAAATAATATAAGAAAAATAAAAAATAAACATAAAAAAATGTAAAAAACTTTTTAGTAATAGATTACCAAAAAAGACAAAAACCACAAAGGACAAGTAGTAAAATAAGACCATAAAAAACAAAGAGGTGGTAAGGATGTTTCAGAATGTGAATGAAAATACAATACAATCAAATAAAAGCAAAGTAAAAGAAAATATGAACAAAATTTTTTCAAATGTATTTTGTAAAGAGTATGTAGTATTATATATAATTTCTTTTATGTTATCATTTGTAGGATTAGGGGGAGAATTTTCGATATTCAGTATAAGTATGTTAGGAGCTTTTTTTGCAACTTCTGTACCATTATTAGGAATATTAGGAATATCACTATTAGGAAATCTTATTAAATTTGGTGTAGGAGGAGCACTAGATTATTTTCTAACAGCCTTAGTAATGATAGTTTCACTATTTATTTTAAAACCTATATATAATGAGCAAGAAAGAAACGAAAAATTAAAAGTAGGAAAAAATGTATTTTTAGCAACAATATTAGTACAAATTATAAAATTTGCAATATCAGGATTTACAGTATATGATATATTATCAAGTATTACAATATCAATAATAGCATTAGTATTTTACAAAATATTTGTAAATTCAATAGTTGTATTACAAGACTTTACAACGAAAAGAGCATTTTCAATTGAAGAAGTAATAGGGACAAGCCTTATACTTTCTATAGCCGTAACAGCTTTTGGGAATTTAAATATATTAGGAATTGAAATAAAAAATGTATTAAGTATTTTAATTGTAATGGTACTAGGATGGAAAAATGGAATCCTAGTTGGTACAACATCTGGAGTTTCTATAGGAGTAACATTAGGAGTAATAACAGGTTCAGAACCAATAATGATAGCAGCATATGCAATATCAGGAATGGTAGCAGGAATATTAAATAGATTTGGAAAAATAGGAGTAATAGTTGGGTTTGCTATAGGAAATGTAATATTAGCATATGTATCAAATGGTTATACAGTTGAATTAATACATTTTAAAGAAATTCTAATAGCATCAATAGGATTATTGGCAATTCCAAAAACAATACATATAGACATAGAAGAATTCGTAGGAAAATCAAAATTATTTCCTGTAATACCTAATAGAGCATTAAATAGAACAAAAGACATGGCAGAAAACTTAAATAATGTATCAGAAGCAATACAAGAAATGGCAAATACATATAAAACAGTAGAAAATACAACATTTGAAGCAAATACAACATTAAATGAAAATAAGCAAATATTTATTATAGAATTACTAGGAAATTTAGAAGCTTATAAAGAAAATATGTTATATGATGATATATCAAATCCAGAAGGAAAAATAATAGATAAAATATTTAATTTATTGTTAGAAAAACAAGAAATAGATAGAGAAAATTTACTAAAAATCTTTGCAGAATGTAATAGTTATATTATAGGCTTTGATGATAAAGATATAAGTAATTATTTAGAAGAAAATATATCACAAATAATCAGAATAATAAATATTTCATACAAAATAAGTAAAGCAAAATTCATATCAAATAAAAAAATAGAGCAAAATCAAAAAAATATAAGTACACAATTAAATGGTGTATCAAAAGCAATAAAATCAATGGCTAAAACAATGGAGCAAGACGTTAAACAAGAAGAATTATACGAAAAAGATAAAAAAGAAATTACAGAATTAATAAAGCAAAAAGGAATACCAGTAATTGATGTATCAATAAAAAAAGACGGTAGATTTATTATAGAAATATATGTAGAAGAA
This sequence comes from uncultured Clostridia bacterium, assembly GCA_944386175.1. Classification (GTDB taxonomy): domain Bacteria; phylum Bacillota; class Clostridia; order TANB77; family CAG-508; genus CAG-269. The sequence continues at coordinate 6,109 of CALXAB010000016.1, read as the reverse complement.
ATATTAGAAACAGCAAAAATAGAAAAAATCGAAAAAATATTAACAAAAATACTAAAAGAAAAAATTATATTAAATCAAGAAACAACAATAGGCAAAAAACTAAACTTTATATCAGCAGACAAATATATAATGACAATAGGAAAAGGAGAAATGACCAAAAGTAGTAGTGAACTTTCAGGAGATGGAATATTAAATATTAGATTAAAAGATGGTAAATACTTATTAGCAATAAGTGATGGTATGGGGTCTGGAAATGAAGCAAGAAAAAGTAGTAACCAAGCACTAAAAATGCTTGAAAATTTATTGCTATCAGGGTTTGATAAAGAATCATCACTAGATCTAATAAATGCAAGTTTAATAGCAAAAAATAACGAAATATTTGCAACACTAGATATTGCAATAATAGACTTATATAAAGGAAATGTAGAATTTATAAAAAGTGGAGCATGTCCAACATATATAAAATCAGGAAAAAGAGTACAAATAATAAAGGCAAATTCGTTACCAACCGGAATAGTAGAAGGTAATAATATACAAGAATTTGATAGGGATATAGAAAATGGAGAAATAATGTTAATGTGCTCAGACGGAATATTAGATTCGAATATAGAATATAAAAATAAAGAACTTTGGATAAAATATATGTTAGAAGACATAGAAACTACAAATACACAAAAGATATCAGACTTAATATTAAATGAAGCAATAGATAATAACTTTGGTAAAATAAAAGATGATATGAGTATAGTGGTATGTAAATTTATAGGGGACACTACTAGGGGACGTTCCTTCAATCCCTAAAATTCGGGATAATGGGGACGGACCTTCCTCTGTTCTCAAGGTGGAACATCATCAAATATATGATTTTTCGGCTCAATACATAATTTAAAAAATTCTAAATTAATTTTTTGGCACCCTTTCACTTAGTCCGAGCTAAAGCTCGACGTGAACATTTTCCAAAAAATTAATCAAGAATTTCTAAAATTATTCCAATCACATTCAAAATCATATATTTGATGATGTTCCACCTTGAGAACAGAGGAAGGTCCGTCCCCATTATCCCGAATTTTAGGGATTTAAGGAACGTCCCCCTATTGCAATAAATAACTTTTTATGATATATTATGAATAAATTAGGAGGCAAATTATGAGTAGAGGAAGAAGATACGAAGAACCTAAACTAAATATGAAAAAAGTTTTTGCTGTTATAGTAGCAATAATAGTAATTATAATGTTTATATTTATAATAAAAGGAATATTAGACAAAGATGAAGAGCAAGGTAAAATATCAAGTGAAACATATTTTGTGTCATATAAAGACAATAAATGGGGAGTAATAAACTCAAAAGGAGAAGATGTAATAACTCCAACATATCAAGAAATGATTATTATACCTAATCAAAAGAAAGATGTATTTTTATGTACATATGATGTGAACTATGATACAGGAGAATACAAAACAAAAGCATTTAACAAAAACAATGAAGAAATACTAACAGGGTATGACAAAATAGAAGCAATCCAAAATTATGACGAAAATAATAATATATGGTATGAAGGCAATGTGCTAAAAATAGAAAAAGACGGAAAATATGGTTTAATAGATCTTAATGGAAAAGAAATTCTACCTTGTGAATATGAAGAAATAACAGTTATAGCAAATATAGAAAATGCTGTAAAAATAAAGAAAGATGGAAAATACGGGGTAGTAGATACTGAAGGTAATGAGATATTAAAATTAGACTATCAAAATATAGAAGCATTGGGAAAAGACAACAAATCGGGATATATTGTTCAATCAGCGGAAGGAAAATATGGAATAATGAATTATTCAAATAGTCTAGTAGTAGATTTACAATATGATAAAATAGACAAAGTGTATGGAAATGATTTATATGTAGTAGAAAAAGCAGGAAAACAAATAGTAGTTAATAAAGATCAAGAAGAAGTTTTAAATAATGATACATATAGTCAAATAACAGCTATATTAAAAACTAAAGACTCAGGAGTAATATTCGAAAAAGACGGAAAATATGGCGTGATGAATTTAGCCGGAGAAAAAGTAATAGATAATACATACGAAGAGCTAAAAGAAGCAAAAGCAGATATATTAATAGCAAAGCAAAATGGAAAATATGGAATAATAGATTTACAAAACAATCAAAAAGTGGAATTTAAATATAATTCAATAACATATAATCAAGAAGCGGATATTTATATAGCAGAAGACGAGAATTTTAATAATGATTTACTAGATAATACATTTACAGTAAGACAAACCGGAATACTTACAGATTTAAATACAGGAAAAGGATATATAGAATTAAGAAATGATGCTGGTTACAAATATTATAACTTTAAGTTTGAGGAACAAAATGAAAAAAATATATATAATCAAAATACACTATTCTTAAGTAAAAAAGATGGAAGATATGGATTTATAGATAAAGATGGAAAAGTTGTAGTAGACTATATTTATGATGATGCAACAAAGCAAAATGAATATGGATTTGCAGGAATAAAGAAAGATGGAAAATGGGGTAGTATAGATAGCAAAGGAAATGTAGTTATAGAACCAATATATAACTTAGATGAATATATAAAAATAGACTTTATAGGTAAATGGCACTTTGGAAAAGATACAAATATGAATTATTATAATCAATATTAAATAAAAGAAGTAACAAAAATAAAAACAATTGAAGATAATGTTGAAAAGTAATTATAATTTAGCGGTATTAAAATTTATATAAATTTAATAGTGGACTTTATGAATAAAAATATATTTTACAGCTAAAGATAATTATTTTTAACAAAAAACTACTAACAAAGGAAGGAATGATATTAAATGGAACTAAAGACAAATTACCAATATACGTACTTTATACATCCATTTGTCATAAAAGATGGAAAATATCAAAAATATTTGTTAAAAATGTTAAAAGATAAAAATTGTAGCCTTAAAGTATTTCAAAAAGAAAAAGACTTAAGAATGTATAAATATTTTTTACCTAAAACCAGAGATTTTCTATTTTCTAGTTTTAGCTTTACAAATACTAAGTTAAAGAAATTTGAAGAATTACCTATAGAAACAAGATCAGCAATATTAAGTAAATATTCATGCAATATATTTGAATATGAACTAAAAAAAGATATACAAGCAAAAGTAGGCGAAAAATCGGGAATATTTTTTGGAATACAAAAAATAGAAATAATCTGTTTTAATACAGGGATTTGTTTTTTATGCATTAAGACAAATGTAGAAGATAGTTATGAATTTTCAAATGTTTTAAATTTTAATTATAAATTTAGAGATATAAATCAAGAAATGTTTAACCTAGAAAATTATGATAATATAAGATTACAAAATGATACATTTTCAAGCACAGAAACATTAAGAGAATTTATAAAAAACCTTACTGGTTCGAGTTCAGAAGCAATGAAATTAGATATAGAAACAGAAAGATTTTTAATATATTCTTATGTATGTATAGATCAAGAAGCATGGAATAGTACAAATTCATTTGAAAGTATAAAACATAATTATATGAAATATGTGAATATTTTACCTGTAGATAATAGTAGAGAACTAGAAGAAGATGATATATCAACACTGACAAAATGGAAATATGCAAAAATGGGAATAACAAAATCAGGGATTATGTTGTTCTCATCAAGTGCAGATATGAATAATTATACTATTTTACCAGATGAATTTGAACAACAATATTTTTATACATATATACTTAATTTATATAAAAAAATTTATCTAAAAAAATTACAACTAGATTTTAAAAATATAAATAAAGTAAAACAAACAAGAAAAAAATTTATAGAATTTACAAAAAACTTGTGGATACAAGAAATAACAGAAGACGAAATAGGAGCAATGTTAAATCAAAAAATACAAGAAGTATTTGATTTAGAAAGGTTATATGGAGAAGTAAAAAGTAGTTATGACATCTTATATAAAGAACTAAATATACAAAAAACAGTGAAATTCACCATAGTGATAGCAATAGTTTTAGTTGCATCATTAATAATTAACATATTAAATTTTATAGAATTAGTTAAATGATAAAATTACCAATTTGGGGACGCGTCCAAAATTGGAATTTTTCATATAATAGGAAACTTACCCTTTCCGATTTGTTTTTCTTGCTGCTTTTGAAAATAATAAGCTGTAAGGGGGATAGATATGAAATTAAGAGAAGCGAATGCAAACGATGAAAAAGAATTATTTGAAATTTATCAAGAATATATAAATAGTAAGCCAATACCAGGAATAAGAACTTTTGAAGGAGTAAAAGATTTTGAGAATTTAGGTAAAATGAATTTTCAGCAATGGTTAGATGATTTAGAAAATAATAAAAATGAAGAAAATCTTCCAAAAGACTATTCAACACATACATTTTACTTAGTAGAAAATAATGAAAGTAAAATAGTTGGAGCAATAGGATTAAGGTGGAAAGAAGTTCCTGTATTAATGGAATACGGTGGATTTATAGGATATAGTATAAGACCAACAGAAAGAGGAAAAGGATATGCTACAGAAATGCTAAAATTAGGTTTGCGAAAATTTAAAGAAATGGACTCTAAAAGAGAGAGAGTTTTAATTACTTGTAAAGACTTTAACATACCTTCAAAAAAAGTTATAGAGAAAAATAATGGTGTTTATGAAAATAGTTTTTATAATGAAGATGATGGATTCACATATTTAAGATATTGGATAAAAATATAATATATTATTAGATTTCAAAAAGGAAGTGAATAAATTGGAAATAACATGTGGAACAGATATTATAGAAATAGATAGAATAAAAAAATGTATAGAACCGTCAAATGAGAGATTTAAAGAAAGAGTCTATACAGAAAAAGAAATTAAATATTGTGAAAGCCGAAAAAACCAAAAGTATCAACATTATGCAGCAAGATTTGCTGGAAAAGAAGCAGTATTTAAAGCATTGTCAAAGTATATATATAAAAAATTTGAGATATCATGGAAAGATGCAGAAATAATAAATGATGAAACAGGAAGACCAGAAGTTATAATAAATCATGACATTTCGGCAAAAGTAAAAAAAATAGATATTAGCATATCTCATTGTAAAGAATACGCCATAGCTAATGTAGTAATAGTATGGAATTTATGAAAACTTTAGACTTGATCTTATAGAAAATCAAAAGTCAAAAATGCTAAAAATAGATAAAAATTTAATTTAGTTATAGAAAAGGAAAAGTAAAATGAATTTATTTGATAATCATGCGCATTTAGATGATGAAAAATTTAATGATGATAGAGAAATAATTATAGAAAATATAGGAAAAGAAATAAAAGGTTTCATTTCAGCAGGTTACAGTTTAGAAGGTTCACAAAAAGCTGTTGAGCTAAGTAATAAATATGAGTTTATTTATGCAACATGTGGAATATCTCCAAATGATATTCCACAATCTGAAGAAGAATTGTGGAAAACTATAGTGAAAATCAGGGAATTAGTGCAAATAAATAAAAAAGTTGTAGCAATAGGAGAAATAGGACTAGATTATTATTGGGAAAAAGATGAGGAAAGAAGGAATCTTCAAAAACTTGGATTTATTAAACAAATAGAACTTGCAAATGAATTAAATTTGCCAATAGTTATTCATACAAGAGAGGCAGTAATGGATACGTTAGAAATATTAAAACAACACGAAGTAAAAAACAAAGGAATATTTCATTGTTGTCCATTAAATAGGGAACTAGTCAAAGAAGCATTAAAATTGGGATTTTATATATCGTTTGCAGGACCAATAACATTCAAAAATTCAAAAAATGCAGATGAAATAATAAAAATAGTTCCAAATGATAAAATGTTAATAGAAACAGATAGTCCATATTTATCACCAGAACCATTAAGGGGGAAAAGAAATGATCCAAGAAATGTTAAATATATAGCAAAAAAAATAGCGGCTGTAAAAGGATTGACATTGGAAGAAATAGCGGATATAACGTATAGTAATGTGAAAAAAATTTACAATAGGGGACGTTGCTTCAATCCCTAAAATTCGGGATAATGGGGACAGACCTTGAGATTGCCAAAGGGGACGGGCTATTTTGACAACTAGGGGAC